>WFMX01000241.1 GCA_015488875.1 Campylobacterota bacterium
ATATAGGTGATCCTATAGAGTATATAGCCGATGAGGTATCTACTCAAGATGAAAAACTGCACAAAATGACGAGGGTATACAATCAAAAACTAGAAGAGATTATCTCTGAATATCCCACACAGTGGTTTTGGATGCATGACAGATGGAACAAGAGAGTATGATGGATATGAAAAGATTTGACACTACAGCGATTATCAATTATATTTTTATATTGTATGCTTTTGTATTGCCACTATCGAGAGCTAGTGTACCTATATTTTCCGCTATGATATTGATACTTTTTTTATCTTCAAAGGATTTAAAATCTCACCTTAAAGCGATAGTAGCAGACAGAGTTTCACAGTCTATACTGCTCTTTGTTACATATTATTTCGTCACTATATTTTTTTATCCACTAGAGCAGAGTAGAGAGGCTATCAGATACTTAGTGCCATTCCTCTATCTCATACCTGCTACGATAGCATTTGTCACACTGAAGAGAGATACCGTGTATCAGATCTCTATAGCTCTCATAGTCGGTATATTTATCAGCAATATCGTATCGTATGGTATTTACGGGGGCTTATGGCACAAGGAGAAGATTCTCATCATAGACCCATCACCATTTATGCATCATATACAGTATAGTACATTTTTGGCTTTCGCTATCATAATGGCACTATATAGGATACTCCACGACTATCCTTTGACCCACAAGATACTATATAGTATCTTTGCCATCTCCTCCGTGGGTACACTATTTCTCATCAAGGGTCGCACAGGTCAAGTGGTTTTTTTGGTAGGGATATTCATATTAGGGCTACTCTCATTTCAAAACAAGCTCAAAGCAATAGCGATATCCATGCTACTTACCATCTCTATCATATTTGGAGCATATCAATTTAGCGATACATTTCAAGAGCGGGTTAGAATGTTTCAGAGCGACATCAACAACATGGTAGAAAACGACAACTACGCTACATCCCTAGGGTATCGTGCAGGTGTTATGATGATGTCAGTCAAGCTTATAAAACAGAGACCCATATTTGGTACAGGAGTGGTAGATACTATGCCACGAATGAGAGAAGAGGCGACTAGAGCATTTCCAAATGATTACTATCTCAGAAGAGCCAACCACCTACAAAATCAATACTTGCAGACCCTAGTGGAGGTGGGATCAGTAGGGCTACTGTTGTTACTCTATATGCTATACCAAATATCTCGTATCCCCATCATCTCAAACGAATACAGGACTATGAAAATAACCCTCATGAGTATCTATATCCTCACTATGATATCTGATATACAGCTACATGTGCAAGTCACCATAGGACTGTTTGCTATAGTGGTAGGCATGCTACTTGCTATAAATAGGCATGCTACTTCATCTGAAAGTGCATAAACCTTGAGGAGTATTTATCTTTTAGCATTATCTCATTTACCTCTATAGGTAAAGCGTCATCTTCTAGTTTGAGTGGTTCGGAGATAAATATCTTTCGTTTTATATTTTTGAGTATCTCTCTACTTTTGAAGTCTGACACTTTAAATCTATCGGATAATATCGTATATGCATCTTTCTCATCCTTGTGATATTTCATGATGTTCTTGCCCAAAAAAAGTGTATTGGACAACTCATGTTTACTTCGATCCGATATATATATAGCCATATCGCTATTGTCCTGTTGTATCTTGACAATACCTAGGACTACTATAGATATAAGCACTACGGAGACTAATACCTCTATGATGGTGAAGGCGGGTGAATGTCGCATCAGTAGTACTCTCCTGTATCTCTGAGATGGTCTCTGCTGGCAAGCCATAGCTCCTTGGCACTCTCTATACTATCTGTCTTTGTGGGTTCTCCAAAAAACGCTGGGAGATAGTAGATGCCAGTAGCGTTTTTGAGTATGAGTTGCGAGGAGCTACCATTATGATGTAGTTTAAAACGGAGAGAGATATGGTGGTCATCTATCCGCCCGAAGTCTATCTTTTGTAGATCGTTTCTATCGTCTAATCTATAGGCGGTTAGCTCGCCCATAGAGACCTCTTCTTTGTACTTCTCACTGTCGCCATCTCTATATATGTAGCAACTATTTGATTTTGCTATGCAGAAGAGTTCCATATCTATGTGGTCATACCCTTGCTTTGCAAGTGTAGATTTGATATTGGATATCTGTAGGGCTTTTGGCTTCTCTTGGGTGGTTTTCATAGAGGAGAATACCAACATATAGGCAAACGAGATGATAAGTATGACTATCAATAGCTCCAAGAGAGAGAAAGCTCTACGGTCTATTCTCTCATTCATACTCTCTTCTCTCATTAGCTATGAGTTACTTTTTGCACTTGCTATAGAATATATCTTCTGCATCATCTGCCCCGCCCTCTTTGCGGTCGGCTGCAAAGCTGATGAGTTCATATCCTGAGTCTGTCTTGAGGTAGGCAAATGGATTTTGCCATGAATCTTTGGGCATTCTCTCTAGGTAAGGTTTTCTAGCATAGTTTGGATATTTGTCACTATCTGGATTTGACAAAAGAGCAGATATTCCCTCCTCTGTATCTGGATACATACCATTATCTAGTTCGAACATTTTGAGACCTTGAGAGAGACTATTCATCTGCACACATACCAAGTCTCTTTTTGCTTGTTCGCCTTTACCTATGAGGTTTGGAGCTACAAAAGCAGCTAGAGTGCCTAGTATCAAGATGACCACCAAAAGCTCAAGTAGTGAAAAAGCTGATCTTTGTGTTTTTATGTTAGTTTTTAGAGACATTTGTTTCCTTAGTTTGGTTAGGTATAATTCTAAATAAATTATAGATTATCGGATTTTACTTGAATAGAGCTTTTAAATGGAT
>WFMX01000242.1 GCA_015488875.1 Campylobacterota bacterium
TGATTTACTAGCAGATCCTAGATGCAAGGTGCTAGATCAGGTAAAAAATGGCGTATATATCCGTATGGCGATACTAAAGCTACTTCTGCTTGATACATGAATCATAGTGAGGGTATCGAAAAGATCAACTCTCTAGGTAGAGGTAGAGTACCGTTTCTCTTTGTGCTATCTTATGACAAGAGTGAGATATTTGCTCAGCCATTAGATGAACTAGATGACGATATATACTACAAGCTAGGGGACATGAGGAACTACAGCACAAAACCTAGGATAGAAGAGTGGACTTTCAAAAGAGAGACTATACCCTTCGCTAAATACAAAAGATCACTAGATAGAGTCGTGGAGCAGATAAAGTCAGGCAACACTTATCTACTCAATCTCACATTTGAGACAAAAATAGAGAGTAACCTTGAACTACTAGATATATTTCGATATGCACAGGCAAAACACAAGCTCTATTTCAAGGGTAGATTTGTCTGCTTCTCGCCAGAGAAATTTGTAGAGATAGATGGGGATACTATATCGACATATCCGATGAAGGGTACTATAGAGGCATCATCACGAAATGCCAAAGATGAGATACTGTCAAACCCCAAGGAGATGGCAGAGCATGTGATGATAGTAGACCTCATGCGTAATGACCTCGGTATAGTGGCCAATGGTGTCAAGGTGGAGAGGTTTAGATACATTGACCAGATAAAGGCTGGCGAGAAGGAGCTGTTGCAAGTCAGCTCAGAAGTCACTGCCACTATGCCTGATGGTTGGAGAGACTCCATAGGTGAAATACTAGATCATCTCACACCTGCAGGCTCCATCACTGGTACACCAAAGAGAAAAACCATAGAGATCATAGATCAGATAGAAGATTATGATAGAGGGTTTTATACGGGTATATTTGGTATATTTGATGGCAAGTCACTCTACTCATCAGTAATGATCCGATATGTAGAAGATAGAGATGGAGAGCTATACTACAAGAGCGGAGGTGGCATCACTATAGATAGTGACCACCATAGCGAGTATAAGGAGCTGGTGGACAAGATATATCTACCTTTTTAGGCTCACTGGTTTTTAGCTATATATCACACTTCTTCGTGATGATGCAAGCTGGGCAAAAGTTTGCAAGTCCAGCTATGAGAGGCACTACACCGAGATAAAACCAGTTGTTTCCTGAGTAGTAACCATATCCTATAAGTGCCAAGCCTATCACAATCCTGATAGGTCTACAAACTTTTCTCAATTTATTGATATCCATTAAAAATCCTTTTCTGTTATTGATATCCTACTATACAAATAGTAACTTAAAGTAGTATGAATTGATCCTATTTACATTGTGAACTTTTGTAGAAAATTTAGGAATCTTTGTGACAATTGAGATTGGTAGAATTATTTTTGGGAGGTTCCTTAGAGAGCAAATCTCTATAATTATGCTATATGATAAGGGCTAAAGTGGTATCATAATCATCACATTATACTAAGGAGATTACCATGTCCATAGATCCAAGAGCGGGGAAACTTGCGTCAAAAGAGCAACTAGCAGATATACCTTCACTTATATCAGCCTATTATAGCCTAAAACCAGATCCCAAGATAAACACACAGAGAGTCACATTTGGTACATCTGGACACAGGGGTAAGGCATTTCTCAAAAGCTTCAATGACGCTCATATATCAGCTGTGACGCAAGCCACTTGTGAATATAGAGTCAAAGAGGAGATAGATGGACCACTCTATCTAGGTAAGGACTCACATGCACTCTCGACTCCTGCCCAGATAACTGCCATAGAGGTATTGGCAGCCAATGGTGTAGATACACTCATAGCCAAAGATGGCGGATATACTGCTACGCCACAAGTATCGTTCGCTATACTAGAACACAATAAAAATGCTACCAAACAAGCAGATGGCATCATCATCACTCCATCTCATAATCCACCAGAAGATGGGGGCTTCAAGTACAATCCACCCAATGGTGGTCCAGCAGATGTAGATGCTACATCTTGGATAGAAAATAGAGCCAATGAAATATTAGAAGATGATATGGATAGTATCAAGAAGATGGATTATAGTGATGCTATAGCTAGTGCATATATCCGAGAATTTGACTTTGTCACGCCATATGTAGAGGCACTATCACAAGTAGTAGACATAGATGCTATAGCCTCATCAGGTATCCACATAGGTGTCGATCCTCTAGGTGGTGCTAGTGTCGATGTATACAAAAAGATAAACGAAATATATGGGCTAAATATGGATATAGTCAACCCATACATAGACCCTACTTTTTCATTTATGACGCTAGACCATGATGGCAAGATACGCATGGATTGCTCTAGTCCATACGCCATGGCTTCACTCGTAGCACTCAAAGATAAGTATGATATAGCATTTGGCAATGATGCCGACTCAGACAGACATGGAATAGTCACCCCTACAGGTGGCTTGATGAACCCAAATCACTACTTGAGTGTAGCCATAGGCTATCTTTTTGCCAATCGTCCACAATGGGACAAAGGACTGAAGATAGGCAAGACTTTGGTATCTAGTGCTATGATAGATAGAGTCGCTGATGATATGGGCGTAGAAGTGCTAGAAGTTCCTGTAGGTTTCAAATGGTTTGTAGATGGATTATTTGATGGTAGCTTGGGCTTTGGTGGCGAAGAGAGTGCTGGTGCATCATTTTTGCGTTTTGATGGCAGTGTATGGAGTACTGACAAAGATGGTATCATACTCAATCTACTATCGGCAGAGATATTGGCAAAAACAGGCAAAAATCCATCAGAGATATATAGTGAACTAGAGGCAAAATATGGTCGATCATACTACAAGAGAGTAGATGCACCTGCGACCATAGAAGAGAAAAATGCTATCAAGAGCATAGATCCTGCTACACTATCCTTATCTACTCTAGCAGGTGAAACAGTAGAGAAGATACTTACCAAGGCTGATGGCAACGGAGCATCTATCGGTGGACTCAAAGTCATCACTGCCAATGGATGGTTTGCTATGCGTCCATCAGGTACGGAAGATATATACAAGATATATGCGGAGAGTTTCATATCGGCAGAGCATTTGGATCAAATCATATCTGAAGCACAAGAGCTTGTCTCATCGCTACTTGGATAGCCCCGTCAGTAAAGTCCATCGACCGTTCATTAACCGTTCATTTCATAGGCTTGAATGGTTTCTGTCTGTGTGATATGTGTTGGGCGAATCCGACCCTACGCATTGCGGAGTTTGATGCACTAGCACCACAACTCTAAGCACATTATGCTACAATAAAATCAAAATCAATAAATATATAAGGCTATAAAATATGAGTTTTCAAAACTTTAAAATAAAGAATTTAGATACATTTTGCGATGATCTGTCTCAACTGCTAGATCTACAAAGAGAGAAAATAGCAGATATCACAGATAGTGACAACAAAAGCTATAGTGAGATATTGAAACCACTACAGGATATGGATGAGGAGCTTGGTAATTTCTTTACTCCACTATCTCATCTCAACTCTGTATCCAACTCTGAAGCTACACAGAAAGCATATGAGGAGTCTATACCTCTACTCTCTAAGTTTAGTAGTGAGATGGCACAAAATGTCAAGCTCTTTGAGAAGCTCGAAGTTATGAGTAGCGATAGTATAGAAGCTCAAAAAGTGATAGATGATGAAGTGAAGAGTTTTGTCCTCTCTGGAGTGAAATTGCCAGAGAAAGAGAAGAAGAGAGTAGAAGAGATATCTCTTAGGCTGAGCGAACTAAGCAATCAGTTTTCTCAAAATCTATTGGACGCTACCAATGAGTATGAGCTGATCATAGAGAATGAGCAAGATGTAGAAGGGATACCATCTACAGATTTGGAGAGTGCGAAAATCACTAGAGATGGTAAGGAGGTGTATAGGTTTACGCTACAGATACCTAGCTATATGGCATATATGACATATGGGTCAAATCGTGGCTATAGAGAGGAGCTGTATAGAGCTTATAGTACTAGGGCTCCACAA
>WFMX01000243.1 GCA_015488875.1 Campylobacterota bacterium
CCATAAGCTATTATTAAAATAAAAAAGGTAATCATATTAAATTAAAGTTTAGATATACTAACACATTAAGTTTATATGGGAGTATCTGATATGGCATCATTAGGACAGGTCGAAAAAAGATTGGAGATTATCAAAATCGCTATCACTATCACGGATCAAGAGACGATAGATTTGCAAAGACTAAAATTGAGAAGACACCGAGACAATAAGCAGTTAGCCGCTATCTTAGAGGTCATAGATGATACAAACTATGCACAAGCTTCGCATCTGATAGAGAGATATTTAGGTGCTAGCTCATATGGTCAAGAGAAAAAAGTCAAGAGAGAGGTCACACAAGAGTCCTACATGAGGGCAGCAAAAGACAAAGAAGAGGAGGATCTCATCAAGCAGTTTGGACTCTTCAGAGAGCCTGGCAGGAGAGAGTCGGCTAGCAGCATCTTCGATGGTGATGTCTCTACAGTACCACAAAATACCGTAGAGATAGACTTCTCCAATGACGAATCTGACTTGATCAGCGTAGAGGAGGACAACAAACAAAATCATAAAAAGCCCTTGACTACTGAAGAGATCATAGCCCAATACGAGACTATCATGACAGACAATATCCCCGAAAAAGTCAGCATCCCAACAAGCGTCAAAAGTAACGATATCCAAAGAAATGAAGCAATAATGGATGATGAAGAGGTAGAGTCCGATACTAGGCTCGACGATACAGGAATAGATAATATAGAGATAGATATAGAAGAGTATGAGATAGAAGAGTTCAAGATAGAGCAACAGCCATATGTAGAGCAAACGCCATATATAGAGGCGGAAGAGGACAAAGAGAGCATACAGAATGATATCGAAAGTTTTGATGCGAAATTCAACAGAGAGCTAGAGAAACAATTCAAACATGTAGATATACAGCTTGAAGATGTCAACGAACTCATAGAGGATGAGAAAGAGATAGTCTATACAGGGTCAGCCGACGAGATCGAGACATCTAAAACATACGAGACACCCAAAACAGATGAGACACTTGAGGCAGACAAGGCACAAGAGACGAAAGATACAAAGAGTCCATACATAGAAGATGACATAGAGTATGAACCTATCTCATATATAGACCAAAAAGTCAGAAACATGCTCAACCAATACCCTCAAATAGTTGAGAATGTAGAGTGTTTCGATAGTGAAGAGAAGCTACTACACAAGATCAGCCTAGACGGATATAGCGAGCAAGATATACGGCAAACTATAGATCATATATACAGATTGTCAGACGAGGGCAAACTTGATGAAGCTTCGCACTTACTTCTCATAGTGGCATCTACAGAGTCATTATATGCTCAATTTATACTTGCTAGGGAGCTATTCAAGGGTAAGATATTACAGAAAAATGTCACAGAGGCATTTACTCAGATCAATCAGCTAGCCCAAGATCAATATCCAGAAGCCATATGCGACTTAGCACAATTTTATGAACATGGCATAGGCACTAACAAAAATAGAAAAAAAGCATTTAGACTATATGAGGATGCTTATGATCTAGGTGTAGACAGAGCCGACAAACATTTGACCAAGATGGAAGAGGAATCCAAAGGCATACTAGCCAAACTATTCAACAAAAATAGATAAAGGATATTAGTTTTATAGACGAAGTGACTGAGGGTTGTAGCTAGGGGACATTGGTTTTGTGAGCGAAGTGAATGAAACCTGTGTCCCCGCATAGAAAATACAGAAAGACGACAACCAGCAAACCATAAATGGTCAACAAGTCAACTCTACGCGATTTGCTGACTTTAGAGACAAAACCTAGCGTTTCAAATATGGTATTTTACCTCTTATTTGATCTGCGTACTACATATCAAGGTTAGTTCTAATAAAATAAAGAGTAATATAAAGATATAAGAATTTACAAGGAGCTTGACAATGAAATGGATCATCATAACTATAATAATGATAAGTTCACTATATGCAGGGACGACAAAAGAGATAGACAAGAAGTGGTCATCAAACAAGAAATGTGAAGCATGCCATATGAAAATATCAAGCTATTGGGAGACATCAAGGCACTCAAACTCACACTTCAGCAAAAATGATTTATATAAAAAATCCCTAGAGTATATCATACTCAAATCACCAAAACTCATCATGGACGAGGTCAAGATAGATTGTGCAAAATGTCACAACCCTAGAATAACTCAAAAATATGTCACAAGCGATGATAAAATGCTCTTGGCATTAGGGATTACGAAGCAGCAAGAGAAATACACAAAAGCACTAAATACAGAGTATATGAAAAATGGTATCAACTGCATAGTTTGCCACAACATAGATAAGATACATCTAGATAAAACTGTAGGTTCTCAGGGACTCAATAGTGTCAAATTCGGTCCCCAAGGTACGATGTATGGACCACTTGATGATGCAAATTCACCATATCACAAAACAGAGCAACGCCCACACTTCACAGATGACAACCCTACCCTATGCTTCAGCTGTCACTATAGTACCAAAAATCACAATGGATTAGAGGTCTATGCTACGGGCA
Organism: Campylobacterota bacterium; assembly: GCA_015488875.1. Taxonomy (GTDB): domain Bacteria; phylum Campylobacterota; class Campylobacteria; order Campylobacterales; family Sulfurovaceae; genus SZUA-451. The sequence continues at coordinate 2,537 of WFMX01000243.1, forward strand.
AAGAGTATGATGAATTCAAAAATAAAGAGAGTGAAGAGGGGTGCAAAAAGTGCCATATGAGCGAGAAAAAAGAGGGATACGCCTCCAATTTCCCAATATATGGCAAACAACCTAGAAAACGAATGGTGAGAGATCATAAGTTTGCAAGTGTTGACAATAGTGATATATTTAATAAAAATGTAGAGATAAAGAGCAAAAAAGAGGACGATAAATACACCATCACTCTAATCAATAGGGCTCCACACAGTGTACCCACAGGCTATGGTCTGCGTGAGATTATACTGCAAGCCTCTTTTTTAGACAAGAGTGGCAAAGTGCTATCCACAAACAGTAACATCCTTGGAACATCGTGGAAAGACAAGAGAGGCGAACTAACCATACCTCACTTAGCAACATCCATCAAAAGCGACACTAGATTAAAAGGAAAAAGTGAAGAGACATTCTACTACGATATACCAAAAGGAGCCAAATCTATCTCTTATAAGCTAAGCTACAGACTCATAGGTAGTGATATAGCGAAAAAGATAGGAGTCGCAGACAAGTTTTTCTTGAGAGAGTATATAATGTCAAAGAAAAAGATAGATCTGTAGAGTAGGAACAAGATCGTTATATTTTAACAGATCTTGTTGTAAAGAGACTTCAATCAATCTGCAGTAAGATTTTTTGCATTTTTAGTTGCTACCTTAATAGCCTTTTCAAAACTAATCATTTATGATTTCCATCATCTGTTTTTCTTCTTGTAATGCTCCACTACTCCAAGTCCAATGCCCACTAAGGCGAAGATGATGGCTATAGAGCCTATGATCACTTCATTTGGGACTGGCTGGGTGAGGTCAAACATTGACTACCTCTGCACATCTAGGGCAAGCACTCTCTTCATCTACTGAGGCGTATCTCCAACATCTAGGGCATTTTGCTTGTGTGGCTTTGTGGATGGTGTATCTACTCTCTTCTAGTGTGAAGCTGGCTATCTCTTCGCCTTTGGCTTGGGCTTGGGCTTTTAGTGCAGATACTACGAACCAATCCTCTAAATCTTTGCTATCTTTGATATCAAATTTGGATAGATCACCCGCTATCTCTAGCTCTAGTGTAGATTTGATGATTTTTTCTTTTTTGAGCTTGTCTACTGCTTCGGAGAACTTCTCTCTAGCGACTATCAAAGATATATCATCAAA
>WFMX01000244.1 GCA_015488875.1 Campylobacterota bacterium
GCTCCGCCCAATATGAGTGACGATGCAAAGGAGTGACGAAGCACATGTGGAGAGACATAGAGATATTTTTTGACTATCTTATAGGCAGATATACGACTCAGTCTATCACCACGATAGTTGAGCCACAATGCACTGCTACTTATGCTTTCGCTCTCTCTGTATAGACTCAATGCCTCCAATGCTATGGGGGCTATAGGCACGACTCTCTCTTTCTCACCCTTTGCAAATCTGATCTTTGCCCATCCGTTGACTATGTCGTTTCTGTCTAGGCTCAGGGCTTCGCTCACTCTACATCCGCTAGCATAGAGAAAGAGTATCAAGGCATAATCCCTCAACCCTATAGTGTTAGAGCGATCTATAGACTCTAAGCCTCTCATCACTTCATCAAAATTTAGATATTTCGGTAGACTCTTTGGGACTTTTGCCATGGGTATATCTATCTTGGTATCCAAAAACTCTCTCTTGTGACAGAAGTTGAAGAAATTATTTATAGATGAGAGTTTTCGATTTAGAGTTCTTTTGTTTTCAAATTGTGATAAAAAGTTGATGATGTCTGTAGTGTCTAGCTTCTCTAGTGGCTTAGAGGAGTACTCCTCTAGCTGCGATAAGTCACCCACATATGCATCTATGGTTTGGCTATCTAGTGATTTGTTGATCTGCTGATATTCCCTAAAAGCAGATACTATGTCACTCATGTGACAGTTTGCTAAGTGCGATCACCTTGTTGTCTTTATATATCTTGTGTCCCGATATGAAAGCGAAATCTTTCACTTCACCTACATCATAGATACGATGTTTTTTCAAATCAGCACTAAGCACTATCAGTGAACCTTTTTGATCCATAGCATATACTCGTCCACCAAATGCTGTAGCTACACTAAAGTGAGCAAATTTAAATTTGGCTCTTGCCAATACTTTGAGATCTTTTGAAAATCTGATGATCTCTCCTGCTTTTGTGAATAGATATATAGATCCATTGGAGATAGCTACTTCGCTGATACCATCATCAAATTCACCCTCTGCACTCCCTATAGTCATGATGCGGTTTGGTGTCGCAGCTACTAGTAGGTTGCCCATTCTAGATAAATATATGACATTGTTTAAGTTTGCTTTGGAGCTGATGTATATCACTTTTGCATTCTCTGGGTTGTTGACATCTACTATGAGTATCTTGCCATCTAGTGTAGGTATGACTGCTAGATTGTCTACAAATACAGGATTTGCTATCCTAGCATCTACTGCGGATGTATCATCTGATTTGCTCTCTATGGTCTTTTCATTACTAGATGTATTATAGATACCAAATGTGTTGTCTTGGAGTAGATATACTATCTTGTTGCCTTTGATAGCAGCAGATACTACAGGTACATGAAACTCTATGGTTTTAGATATTTTTTTGCTCTTCTTACTGATAAGCGATAGTTTTCCATCTATCTTTGTAGCAAGGACATAAGATCCATTTTCTCCTATGTACGCATATCCTTTGTCGAGTATCAAAGATCCTGAACCTTTTTTGCTGATATAAGTTTGGTTGTTAAATGTAACACCATCTCTTGTCAAATATTGCGATTTGCCCTTGTGTCCACTGATAGCAGTAGATGCCTTATATGTCTGCTTTGGTTCAAAATACTTTTTGCTACTGCATCCAGAGAGTATTAGTATAGCAACTACTCCAAGCCAAGTATATTTTTTCATTATTATTTTCCTTTGATTGTATAGTGTTTCAACAAATCTGCTATAGGCGCTACAGGTGAGCGAGCATCTATCAGCTCCAATCTATCTTTTGCTTTCTGTATATCTCCTGCTTTGATATTGAGGTAAGCATCCTCTATGATAGACATCTCTTTGTAGTATTCCGAATCACTACTCTTTGATGACAATACACTACTGTGATAGCTACTGATATCTGAGATCAAGCCATTCTTACTTGCAGATAGTGATTTTAGAACCTTGGCATCTTTGCCCTCTATGGCCTTGTTGTAGCTATATAGCTCAAACAGTGGCATATTTTTAGACTTCAATACCTCCAAAGCTTTCGTATCTTTGGGATCTTTTTGTAGTGCTATGAGTGCATCATTGGCACTCTCTAGCTCCATATCTTTGTATGTATTGATGATAGGTTTGATGATGACAACTGCCACCACAAGAGCTACAGCTATCCAAATCTTTTTTTTGTGTTTATTGTAAAAAGCCTCTAACTTTAGAGTATTTTCCAACATCTTCTCGTCATTACTTAGCTCTTTGCCCGCATATTTTATGTTGTCTTGGATGCTCACATATACTCCTGAGTATTGCATTATCCCATTATTTATTTGGGATTAATTTTTGATTTTGCTAATTATACCACTTGCAGTTAAAAATATGATAATATAATCAATCTATTTTAAATTTATGATACAATAATGGTGTAAAAACAGATCAAAGGAGATATATTATGAAAAAATTACATTTAGCAACTGTTGCCATAGCGACGACAACGATTGTCATGATGAGTGGATGTGCTACCAAAGCTGGCACAGGTGCAGCTGTAGGTGCTGGTACAGGTGCAGTACTTGGTGGTATAGTTGGAGGTAGAAGTGGTGCGGCTGTTGGTGCGGCACTAGGTGGTGTCTCTGGAGCAGCTATAGGTGCAAACGAAGATGCAAAAGATCGTAGTAGAGTATACTACAGAGACAATCGTGGATACACATACTACATAGGAAGTAATGGTCAACGATATTATGTAAACTAGGCTATTGGTGAGTCTAACTCACCAATATCCCTACTCTTCAAAAATTATAATATCATAACTATTTTTTGCTACTATCGCCTTACTTACTTGTACTGATCCGTTACGATTTACTTTACTCAACTCATCTCTAAGTTGATCTATCTCTTTTTGCATACCGTCCATACTATCTTTTAGCTTTAGCACGACATCAACACCTGCCAAATTCACACCTAGCTGTCGCGTCAAACGAAGTATCATCTTCATCCTATCTATATCTCTCTGTGAGTAGAGACGCATTCTGCCTTGAGTTCTCGATGGTGTCACCAAGCCCTCTCTCTCATATTGTCTAAGTGTCTGTGGGTGTATATCTAGGATAGTAGCGACAATGCTTATCAGATATACTGGCTCATCATAACTATGCATTTTTTATCCTTTTATAGCTTTTTTTCTAAAAGTTCTCTAAGCTCACTATCTAGCTCATCTACATCTGGCACCACTATGTTTGCCACTAGATATAGATCACCTTTGAGGGCAGTTTTCCTATCGGGAACTCCCTTGCCTTTAAGTCTGAACTTTTGTCCATTTTTTGTATTTTTGGGTACCTTCAGAGAGACCTCTTTCTCTGGTGTAGAGACCTCTATCTTTCCACCAAACCATGCAGTCTTCAGAGGGACATCAATGGTTTTGTATAGGTTGTCACCTTTTCTCTCATACTCATCTGATGAGGCTACCTCTACTTTGATGAGCAGATCTCCTGTTTGTCCGCCATGCTTCTCACCCTTTCCACGGACACGCATAGTCTCGCCACTCTTTATGCCTGCTGGTATCTTGATATCGAAGCTATCACCACTTGTGGTGACTTGATGTTTGCCACCCAAAACAGATACTGTAAATGGTATAGTGATCTTTGCTTGTCTGTCCAAGTTGACACCGCCACCAAATCCTCCAAATCCTCCGAAACTACCCTGTTGTCCACCACTGAAGCCACCACCGCCACCGCCAAACATTTGACGCAATATCTCATCTAGATCTACGCTACCACCTTGCCCTCTATGTCCACTAGCAAAATCATGGAAGTTTTGACCACCAAACATTTGATCGCCATATTGGTCATATTGAGCTTTTTTGTCTTTGTCACTCAGTACCTCGTATGCAGCGTTGATCTCTTTGAACTTATCTACAGCACTCTCATCTTTATTTATATCTGGGTGGTACTGTCTCGCTAGCTTGCGATATGATTTTTTTATCTCATCAGCACTTGCATTTTCACTTACACCTAGTGTTTCATATAAACTTTTTGACATATATCAATCCTTATTCATATATAGGGAACCTATAATCTATTTTTTATTAACCGACATTATATCAAAAAACTTTAGTCTATGTCAATCAAGGTTACAATTATTTTGTAAATTTTACAGGTTTATAGCCCATTCTTGTCAAATTATCCATACCACCCTCTAGATTTATAACGCTATATCCCAATTGCTTGGCTAAAAAATCACCAACCATGGCTGTGCGACTGCCTGTATGACATATAATTGCAAATGGTTTTTTGGTATCCACTGCCTTGTTGAGCTCTTTTAAGAATTTTTTGACATCGTATTGTCCATCTTCGCTAAAAAACATGATCGTGTATGCACCTTTGATGATGCCTGTCTCTCTCCACTCTGAAGGAGTTCTGATATCTACTATAGGTATCCCTTTTTTCACAAACTCTGGTGATGCTACTATATTTTGCAACTGTGCCAAAGCAAAACTACTCAAAATCAAAACACTCAATATTATTTTTTTCAATCTCATCTCTAATCTACTCCTTATATTTATATCTTAGCAATTTACGGAGCTAAAGCACCGTGTCATCATTGATTTATCGGCATTTTTTACAAGAACTCTATATCTCTCTGTGCTTTTTGAGGTAGTATGCACCCTTTATGACGCGATACAATACCCACAACTCAACCACAGCAAGCACCAAACCACCTATCCAGACAATCAACAGTATGAGGCCAATCACAAAGCCGACCAAAGCATACCAAAAAGTCTCTATCTGCCACTTGAAGTGCGATTGGTATATAGTACCGATGCTTCTATCGTGCTTGCTATATGCTATGATAGCCGATATGACTAGAAATATACCGCCACTAAATATGGCAAATAGCTGCAAAGCATATGATATCCAAAGATATCTCTCTAGTTTGCTATCATCATACATATATGCCATACCGCTATATCTTAATGCAAAAAGTGTCTAACAGTAGTAAAGTATAGTGATATGCCATGCTCATCACTAGCCTCTATGACTTCATCATCTCTGATACTTCCACCTGGTTCTATGATAGCTTTGACTCCTGCTGAGGCGGCTGCATCTATAGAGTCTCTAAATGGGAAGAATGCTTCACTAGCCATAGCAGATCCGCTCACATCTAGCCCCATCTCTTTGGCTTTTTTCAATGCACATTGAGCAGCATCTAGACGACTTGTCATTCCCATTCCAACAGCAACCATAGCAGAGTCTTTTACATAGACAACACAGTTTGACTTAGTAAGTCCTGCTACTTTCCATGCAATTTCTAAATCTTTCATCTCTTGTTCTGAGGCTGTAAGTTCAGATTTTTTATGAGCATTATGTACCTCATTATCACAGATACAGTCAGAGTTTTGATATACAAATCCACCATCTACGTGTTTAAAGTCATGGCTATCTTTTGACATCACTAATTTAGTTCCACCTTGTGAAAAGAGTTTAAGACGTTTTTTCTTCTCAAATACTTCAAGAGCTTCATCTGTGAAATCAGGTGCCATAACTACTTCTAAGAAAATCTCATTCATCTTAGTAGCAAGTTCTTTGTCTACTATACCATTAACAGCTACTACACCACCAAATGCAGAGACAGGGTCGCACTTTAAAGCTTCTGTATATGATTCAAAAAGGGTATCTTTAAGTGCAAATCCACAAGGGTTTCCATGTTTTACAATACATACAGCATTTGCATCACCAAAACTAGAGGCAATCTTTAAAGCACCATTGACATCATTGATATTGTTAAATGAAGCTTCACCCTTGACTTGTTTAAAGTTTTCTGTAAAGTGATTATCAAACTCATATAATGCACCATCTTGATGTGGATTCTCTCCATAACGTGTCTGAAATGATTTTTTACCTGTAATAAACTGATACTCTCCAAATCCATTATTAAAACGTTTGTTCATGTAGTTTGCAATCATCGAGTCATAAGAGGCTGTATGTTCAAATGCTTTTATCATAAGCATTCTTCTAAACTCTAAGCTATCCTCTTTTTTCTCTAAAGCTTCAAGCACTACATTATAGTCATTAACATCTGTAACAATAAGAACATCATTGAAATTTTTAGCTGATGAACGTACCATGGTTGGTCCACCAATGTCTATGTTTTCAATAATCTCATCAAAATCTTCTGTACGCTCAATAGTCTCTTTAAATGGGTAGAGATTGACACAGACAAGGTCAATGCCCTCTACTCCTAACTCTTTTGCTTGAGCTACATGTGCTTCATCACTACGTTTATATAAAATTCCACCATGAACATAAGGGTTAAGTGTCTTAACACGCCCCTCAAAACACTCTGGAAATTTTGTTACCTCATCTATTTCAATAACCTTTACACCTGCTTCGGAGAGTTTTTTAAATGTTCCACCTGTTGAGATAATCTCCCAACCCATTTTTTCTAGTCCTTGTGCGAACTCAACAACGCCACTCTTGTCACTTACACTTAGTAATGCTCTCATATATAGCCCTTAAAAAAATTTTTGAAATTATAACCAAATCTCATAAAT
>WFMX01000245.1 GCA_015488875.1 Campylobacterota bacterium
ATCTTCGTGGGCGTAAGAACATTAAAAAGCGTCCATGCTTTTCACACTCTTGGATATAGTTTGTTTTATCTATAAAGTAGTAATCCTCTTTTTTTAAGAGTTTGAAATCACTTATGCCATATGGTATCTTTTTCATTGTTTTTCTTTTCTTGATTTTGATTTTTGTTTATTATAGCATAAGATAGTCACACCCACAAACCAAAAACCAAAAACTAGAACGGTAGCAGAGATTGAAACATCATATAGCTACAATCCCACTGCCTCTCTCACGATCTCCATCTTTTGATTGGCTATATTTTGAGCCTTTTTCGCACCACTGTTTAGGATCTCTCTCACCTCATCCATATGGTCGAGGTAGTAGGCTCTCTTCTCTCTAGCCTCCTCTAGCTCACTCCATATCAACTCTTTGAGATACTTCTTGAAGTGTCCATATCCCTCTTTGCCACTTCTGTATCTATCTGACAACTCCTCTCTGCCAGCATCATCGAGAAAGAGCGAGGCGAGAGCATAGACATTACAATCATCAGGAGTGAGTGATTCACCGAGTGGTGTCGAGTCTGTGACTATCTTGTTGCACCTTTTTTGTAGAGGTTTTTCATCCATGAAGAGTTCGATGGTATTGCCATAACTCTTGCTCATTTTTTCACCATCTATACCAGGTATAGTAGCTAGCTCATCCTCCACTATATACTCAGGTAGCGTAAATATCTCTCCATATTCGTTGTTGAATTTGATAGCTATATCTCTAGTCATCTCTATGTGCTGTATCTGATCTTTTCCCACAGGTACTTTCTCGCTATCTAGTATCAATATATCAGCCGCCATGAGGACAGGATAGCTAAATAGTGCATGATTTGCTGCTATGCCTTTGGCAACTTTGTCCTTGTAGCTATGGGCCCTCTCTAGTAGCCCCATGGGGGTAAACTTGGATAGAATCCAATAGAGTTCTAAGACTTGTGGCATATCACTCTGTATCCAAAAAGTCGTCTTGTCAGGATCTAGCCCCATAGAGAGATAGTCTACCACTGCATCTAGTGTGTATTGCTTAAGTGTTTGTGCATCTTTGGAGCTAGTGAGTGAGTGGTAGTTTGCTATAAATGTAAATAATTCATTCTCCTCTTGTAGCTTTATCATAGGCTTCATTGCACCAAAATAGTTGCCTATATGTAGTTTGCCTGAAGCTTGTATCCCTGTAAGTACTCTCATTGTTCTATCCTATTTTTGTGATTGGGTTTATAAGGAGGTTATTATAGCACAATGGTATTTATCTACTCTGATTTGTATCCGATATGCTTTCTACTTTCACCTTGCTGATGCCAGCTATCACCAAACCTATAGACTCAGCAGCCGCATACGACAGGTCTATCACTCTACTCTTCGTATGTGGTCCCCTATCGTTGATAGTCACTATCACACTTTTGCCATTTGCGACCTCCGTGACGCGCACTCGTGTACCAAATGCTAGAGTAGGATGAGCTGCCGTGAATGCATCTCTATCGTATGGTTCACCACTCGCTGTAGGTTTACCGTGAAATATATCTGCATAGTAAGAAGCTATGCCTATCTCAGCTTTTGAAATAGGCTCTACTTTTTTACTCACATTTGTATCATTTGCTTTACTGTAGTTTGGACTACTTCCTACTTCTTGCTTCTCTTCGCATCCCACCATCAGAAATGCAAGTAGCAATACATATATCTTAAGAATCATCTATCCTTTAGTACCTACAAGGGTCTACACGGACATTGTTGTTTGGATACAAAAATATCTCCACTCTTCTGTTGAGTGCCATATTTTTCTCTGTATTGTTTGGTACTATAGGGTTGTCATATGAACACCCTACTGTATAGCTTCGATTGTTTATATGCTCCCTATATAGCCTTTTTGATACCGTTTCTGCTCTCTTGGTAGATAGTTTTCTATTGTAGTTGTAGTCGCCTCTATTGTCAGTGAAGCCTGCCACATGTACTATGGTGTCTGGGTATCTCTGTAGTATTCGACCCACTTTACCTACATTGCGTGAAGCACTAGATGTCAATATAGCAGAATCTGTAGGAAACATCATCCTCTCTCGAAACATTATCCTGACAAACTTGCCATTGTTTGAGACTATCAAGTCTTGATTTGGATCCATGTATGCTAGTGGATCGTTGTTGACACCTGTGCCCAGTGACTTGGCTATATCATTTGCCTGCTGATCTAGGCTATACCCTATAGCTCCTCCTGCCAAAGCACCCACAGCAGCACCTATGGCTACACTCCTGCCAGCACCTCCAGCTAGACCACCGATAGCAGCACCTGCTAAACTTCCTGTCACTACACCGTCTGTAGTATTGCTAGTACCTGTAGATGCACACCCACCTATCATCACAGATACAACTCCTGCCGAGAGTATAGATTTCATATATTTCAAACTCATAATCACTCCTTGATTGTTATAATTGACATTTTACACTAATTATGTATCAAAATTGTGATAAATGGTATTTTTACATAATTTTAGATAAAATCTCTAATGATTTATACCGAAATAGAGCATATGCTACAATATGCGTAAATTTATCAGCACATGCTCCAAGGTAGAGACCACAGAAGAGGAGCTAGAGTACATCACGAACTATATAGATGGTGCATCAGAGACGATACTTGATACCATCATAGAAGTATCGCAGAGAGAGGCTTTACTTCCTATAGTCTATAGAAAGGTCAAGAGTCTCCCCGTAGAGTGCGATTATCTATTGTCCAAGCTCAGAGTCTCTTATCTATATACAGTACAAAAAAACATGCTCTTAGCTAGCCAACTCATAGAATTGACTGCTATATTAGAAGAGAACGGTATAGACTGCATCTCTATCAAGGGGGTCACACTAGCTCGATTGGCATATGGAGATATCACACTTCGTCAATTTGGAGATATAGATATATTGGTCAAGAAGTCTCAGCTACAAGATGCAGATAAAGTACTGAGAAAACACGGCTACCAAGCCCTATATAGAGACGGCATACTTACAAATGATATATGTCTAGAAAAACTTATAGATATCGGCTATACCTATGACCAAACAACCATAGAGGTACATTGGAGACTACTAGAGACCAAACACAATGGCGACAAGACCCTCAACGATCCATTTGACTCCACCCAAACTGTATCTATAGACTCCACTACACTTTGCACCCTCTCTAGCGAACTTCTGCTCGTCTATATCACTCTACATGGAGCCAAGCATGCCTGGGACAGGTTGGGCTGGATATGCGATATAGATAGACTAGCAAGAGGAGGAGATATAGAGTGGCAGAGATGCATGGAGGTGGCAAGCGAGTCCAAGATACAACGAGCATTTTATCTAGGTCTACATATATCTCAGCATCTATATGATACTCCTTTACCTGATAAGATATTGAGATTTATACAACAGACAAACATAAGTGATATCGCTCTCTCGACCATAGATAGATTTGATAAACAGGCTATAGCCAGATCCCCTATGAGCAAGAGAGAGATTTTTCTATATCAGATACGACTATTTGGGAGTAGAAGAAAGCAGATATATTTTCTCCTAGAGACTATATTTACTATCTCTCCTGCTGATTGCATCAGATTTGCCATACCTGATAGATGGAGATTTGCCTATCTATTATTGCGTCCATATCGCCTAGCCAAGAAGGTTTTATTTGGATAGGTGGGGCATATTTGGATATATAAAAACGATACAGTTAGGGGACATTGGTTTTGTGAGCGAAGCGAATAAAAGCTGTGTCCCCGCATAGTGATCGTTCACCCTCGACTGCAATGCGTTATGATACAGCCGAGATCTAGTGATTTGCGGGCTGCTGTTTTCCGACTCTCGTTAGGCTCTATTAACAAATCAATTTTAGTAATTCAAATTATCTCGGTACAATTACATGAATTTATTGACAGACATCAAAGGTGGTATATAATGAGTCACAAGATAGCGATTATCGGATTGGGATATGTTGGTCTACCACTAGCACAAGCATTTAGCCACAAATATAGTGTAGTAGGGTATGACATAGACACCACTCGTATAGATGAACTAAATAGTGGTCACGACAGAACACTAGAGCTTGACAATAAGCAGATGATGGAAACTATTGGTAATGGTATCATATTTTCCTATGATTTAGAAGATATATCACAGTGCAATGTATATATAGTGACAGTCCCTACACCTATAGATGAGTCAAACCATCCAGACTTGACACCGCTCATCAAATCATCAGAAGCTATAGCCAAAGTACTCAAGAAGGATGATATAGTGATATATGAATCCACAGTCTATCCAGGAGTGACAGAAGAGGTGTGTATACCTATCCTTGAGAGAGTATCTAAACTGAAGTTCAACAGTGACTTCTATGCAGGCTACTCACCAGAAAGGATAAACCCTGGAGACAAAGAGCATACGGTCACTAAGATTCTCAAAGTCACATCAGGGTCTACCCCCAAGATAGCCAAAGTGATAGATGACCTCTACAAAAGCGTCATTACTGCGGGTACCCACCTAGCACCTTCTATCAAAGTGGCAGAGGCATCCAAGGTGATAGAAAATACCCAAAGAGATGTAAACATAGCTCTCATCAATGAGCTTGCACTTATATTTGACACTATGGGTATAGATACCAATGATGTCATAGAAGCAGCAGCCACCAAGTGGAACTTCATCAAGCTTACTCCAGGTCTAGTAGGTGGTCATTGCATAGGTGTAGACCCATACTACCTCACATATAAAGCAGAAGAACTAGGATACAAACCAAACCTCATACTAGGTGCTAGGCAGATCAACAACGGTATGGGCAAATACATAGCAGGACAGACCATCAAAGCCATGATCGCCGAAGATAAAAAGATAAAAAGTTCCGACATATTGATACTAGGTGTTACCTTCAAGGAAGATTGCCCCGATATGAGAAACACAAAAGTGGTAGACATCATAGAAGAGCTCAAGAGCTATGGCTGTAAAGTAGATATCTATGACCCTTGGATAGACCCCAGAGAGGAGAGATGCGACTACAAGCATGGCATCATACCAAATCCATTCAAAAGTGATAAAAAGTATGATGCTATAGTGGTAGCCGTTTCACATCAACAATTCAAAGATTTGAATGAAGAGGATTATATATATCTGTCCAAAGAGCCTCCCATCACTATAGATGTCAAAGGCATCATACCAAATCCAAGCTGGAAACTTTAGATAAAAAACTTGTATTCATAAGAGCATATGAGTACAAAGTGGAGTATTTCGCTAACGCAGTAAATAAACGATACAGTTAGGGGACATTGGTTTTGTGAGCGAAGCGAATGAAAGCTGTGTCCCCGCACAGTGATCGTCCGCCCTCGACTGCAGCATAACCGTGTTTTAGTTTAGCCGAGGTCTGGTTATTCATGAAGCATTCCGCTACGCTCCACGCATCACAAATCACCAGACCCCTATCGTTTCTATATATCCAAATAGTAG
>WFMX01000246.1 GCA_015488875.1 Campylobacterota bacterium
CTCCCTATATATTAAATTATCAAAGTAGTATAGCAAGATAAAAATTTACTGTATAGTATATAATGCCTTTTAAATAGACAGAGTTTTGATTATATTTTATATAGATAGTTATTGTATGGTTATTTTTTAATCATATCTCTCAAATCATAGTCAATAAAATATAGCACTACCATATCCAACTACACTAGAGGTATCTCCGCTATAGTCCGCACTAGTGCGATAGTCTATCAGTTTTGATCTGAGGTTTTGACTATTGGCTGATTCGATCATAGCCCTGATACCTGTCAAGCCACACGCTTCGCAACCCTTGTCAAGTATAGTGTCATTTAGCCTTGCTATAGCTTTGAGGCAGATATTGTCAAGTCTTTCTGCCTTTTCTTTACTATAGAAGTGGCTAAGATCACTACTAATCACTACTAGATTGTCATCATCTTTGAGTAGATAAGTTAGGAGTTTAGATATCTTGTGCGATGAGATATCGCCATATATTATCTCTATCACCTTGGAGTTTGGTAGATAATATTTGACAAATGGCATCTGCACCTCTGTGGAGTGTTCACTACGATGTGCATCTGGGTCGAACCCTATATTGAAGCCCTTTGATATCTCTATGAGGTATGTGGTATCTATCTCTATATCTCCACATGGTGTCTCATAACTCTCGAAGTAACTTCCACTCATACCTTTGAAGTAGTGCCTGTGGCTAGGACCTATCACTATCACCCTTTTGGGGTGGCTATTGGGTGCTATACGATACGCCATATTTGCAGTATATCCGCTATATATGTATCCTGCATGTGGTACTATGAGGGCTTTTGGTTTGGTATCAAAGATGTGATTTCTCTTCACACTCTTATCTATCATCTCATCAAATTTATGAAAATATATCTCCAATTTGGAGCAGTTAGCAGGATAGAAAGAGCCATTGACTGCTGATCTTCTAGTGGGTTGCATCTCTGGACTCTTTGTATTTGATGGCTCTATAGATCTCTATATTTGGGTGCTGAGATAGACACTCCTTGTCCAGACCTGCTTTTTGACACAGTGACTCAAAAAATTTCTCAAATGTAGGCAACTGTTCCCACACTTGTGGCAGATATGTAGCTCTATGCTTACCTAGCTTTAGCACTATGCCATCTTCCATAGGTGTCAACTTGGACTTTAGGTCAGCACTGTTTGTATACGATAACTCTTTGGGTTTTGACAAGATAGAGACTTCGATATTGATATCATCTAGCTCCTTTAGCGTGAGAGGAGCAAATCTACTATCACGAAGTGCAGAAGATTGTGCATTGGATATGATATCTTTATATAGAGGCTGATAGGCTTCGAGTGAGCCTATACATCCTCTAAGTCTATCATCTTTTTTTGTAGTGAGTGTGATAAATGTAGCAGCATTTTTGTTGAGTTCTGGATGGCTCTCGCGTGCTTTCGCCAAATCAAAAAAGCTATCCGATCCCAAAGCTACAAGTATAGCAGCTTTCGCCAATCCTATGACTACTTCACCCATCACACTGTACCTATCTTACTATTTTTGTAAATTTGCTACCCTCTATAGTGAGGTTATACATCAAGCCCTTGTTTCCAAAAACGAAACCTACTACTGGCTTATTGAGTGTAGTGTTGCTGATATCTGCACCAGCACCCCACTTGACAAGTGCTACAGAACCATCTACACCTACTGTCCATCCATCTTTGTTTCTGAAGTCATTCAATGCTTTATCTGTCATAAATGCGATGATGATAGACTTTTGCTGTAGTCCAAATTGCAATCCTATAGATGCAGATGCTGTACTATAATATAGGGTACTTTTACCACCTACACGCAATACACCCTCGCCATACTCACCACCTATGCCTATACCTGCTTTTACAACACTTGGGAATATCAATAGACCTTTGACCTTATTGTCAATAAATGTCATAGAGCCTTTCGCCTCTTTTGAGAACTGCTTTAGAGCCAAATCGGCCTCATGGTCTATCTGACCCGCTGTTTTTGCATATAGAGTTGTGCCTACTAGTGATATAGCTACAAATGCTATAGCCAATTTCATCAATTTCATCGTGAATCCTTTATTCGTCATAAAAATTTTGTTATATATTATAGCAAATAATATTAAGTATATCTATCTTTTGGTATACTTTTTACAATATTTCACAAAACCAAAGGAGAATATATGAAAATAGTTACAAAAACTACCCTTTTAACATCCATGCTAATCGCTACTGGTTTGAGCTTCACTGCATGCTCTAGCACCACACAACCACAACCACAGCAAACACAACCACAGCAACAAGTTAAGCAGAAGCCTCAGATCACACAAGAACAAAAAAACAGTATATATAAAAAGGCTATGCGTAAAGTTGGTAGCGATATAAAGCAAGATCTCAATTATCAAAAGCTAGATCTCAGCACGCCTGAGTTGAAAAATTGGTTTACCGATATCACCTACAAACTATGGGATCATCAGATCACCAGAGGTCAGTTTGTCGCTTTCGGACTCGAAAAGTTTCCTCAGCACTCATATGAATTCAATCTCATAGCAGATGGATTGAAGACTAACTAAAATGTAATGAAAACAAAATCTGCTATAGCAGCCATAGTCTACCCATACATACTCCTATCTAGTAGCTTGACCGAAGCTATGAGAGATGGGAGAGTGGAGACAGAGGGCAAGGTCTTCACCTATGATATAGACAAGCCAACACCAAACGATGCTTATGCTTCAGCAGTGGGTGGATATCTAAAATATAGTAGCGACACAAATAAAACTATCTATGTCGGTATTAGATTTCATGCATCTCTACCCATAGGAGCCAATACCAATCCTCTAAAAACTGCCCTATTCGACAACGATGGTGATGGACTTGTGGTCAACAGTGAAGCATATATCGGATGGAGAGGAGAAGATCGTTCATTAAAAATGGGAAATTTGATGCTCAATACACCCATGATGAATGATGATACCACTCGCATAGTACCATGGAGCTACCAGGGGCTACTATATACTGGCAAAACCATACCAAATCTCAAGGTGCAATTGGCTCATGTCATCAATATACGCTCTCATACAAGTAGTGAATATACCAAAGAGAGTGCTAGTGGCGAGATAGGAGATAGTGTCACAATGTTAGGTCTACACTACAATGGCATAGATGATCTCAACTTGCACGGATACTACTACTATGATCCAGACCTATACAGTACACTGTTTTTACAAACCGACTATCAATACAAGCTAGACGAAGAGCAGATACTATGTGCAAGTATACAGTATGTAGATAGTGGCGATGGAGGAGAGTTCGCAGATAGTGAGGGTAAAAATGGCGGTGACGACATCAGACTCATGGCAGCTAGACTCGGATACAACAGTGAAAATCTAAATATCTCACTAAACTACTCTCAAAACTTTGGTCTAAGTGGTATCGTCAAAGGCTATGGTGGATTGACAAAAGTACATACCACTTCCATGATAGCAAATGGTAGAGGCAATTACAAGCCTGAGACTTGGATGATCAAGATGCTATATGAGCTACCCGCTACCACTTGGGGTGTCAGTGAATTTGGCTTCAACTATACAAGGACAAAAACCCATGATGTCAGAGGAAGCCAATTTGATGCACACTATCTACATTTCAAACAAAAATTTAACAACAAAGTATCACTATTTTTAAGGTATGAGAGTTTTGATTATCTTGATGAGAGAGCAGACGAAAAGTATCTGAGATTGATATTTGCATATAGATTGTGATCTGAGAATGCTATATGGTAGCGAGGTCAAGGAACTGCAAAAGTCAATCCAACTCCATCAACTCGCCAATGACCCTAGCTAATTCATTTTGAAATTTGGAGATGAGAGTTTTGTCTTCGACCTCTTTGAGCTCTTTGGATATAGTGTTTAGCTCTGTGGCTCCTATGGTTTCGCTCAATCCTATGATGGTGTGTAGTGTTATATCGTACTCTTCATCTTGTATGGTACTCAAATCAAGATCGCGATAATTATCTCTAAACTTGCGAAGAACTTTTAGGTATAGCTCTTTATCTCCTGACATATGACTGAGACCTATATCGGCATATATGCTAGTAAGATTTGGTATGTGTACCTCATCAGTACTCTTTCGTTTGTTGATTTGCTTGGCTTTTGTCGATATATACCTCATCAAAATTTCATAGAGTCTAGCGATATCTACTGGTTTGCCGATATAATCGTCCATACCTGCACTCTTTATCTTTGTGATATCCTCTTGCATGACATTGGCGGTGAGTGCGATGATAGGTGTATCTCCATCTATCTCTCTCACCTTTGTGGCAAAAGTATATCCGTCCATTATGGGCATATGTATATCGGTAAGTACTATCTCATATTTGCCATTCTCATACCTCTCTATAGCTTCCTGACCATTGTTGGCTATATCTATCTCTATACCACTATCTTCAAGGACTCCTGTGATGATCTCTTGGTTTATCTGATTGTCTTCGACCAATAAAATCTTGCTACCATTTAGAGTAGTGATATCATTTTTTGTGCTTACGCCATTGTCATCTACAGCAGACTCCATCACTCTGCTAGACTCTATCTCTGCTAGAGGTATCTCAAAACAAAATCTACTACCGACCCCAAACTCGCTCTCTACCCATATCTCACCGCCCATTAGCTCTACAAGTTGTTTGGAGATACTAAGACCTAACCCTGTACCGCCATACTCTCTGCTAGTACTCTCATCAGCTTGAGTAAAAGAGTGAAATAATTTTGACTTTTGCTCCTCTTTGAGACCTATCCCTGTATCAGATATTGAAAATAGATACCTCCCTTTTTTGATATATTTGATATCTACACTCACCTCACCTGATGAAGTGAATTTGATGGCATTTCCTAGTAGATTGGTGATCACTTGTGCGATCCTAAGTCTATCTCCAAAGAGGTATCTTTGACCATTTGTATCGTAATCTATAGATAGCTTTAGACCTTTTTCGTCTGCTTTGAATTTGACAATATTTACAATATTGTCTACCATCTCGTAGAGATCAAAATCTATATTTACTATGTCCATTTTACCAGCTTCTATCTTGGAGAAGTCCAATATATCGTTGATGATACCCAAAAGCGACTTGGCACTATAGTCTATATTTTTGATGTATTTTTGTTGCTGTTGGCTCAGATCAGTCTGTAACACTAAATGTGTCATACCTAGTATACCATTCATAGGTGTCCGTATCTCATGTGACATATTGGCCAAAAATTTACTCTTTGATTGTGTATTATCTTCAGCTTTTTTCTTCGCCTTTTCAAGCTTTTCATTGAGACTTGTCAAATCTTCCAATCTCGAATTTGCCAGTTGTGTCTGCTCTAGTAGTGCTATATGTTGTTTTTTATTTTTGGCTATCTCCTCTTCGAGAGCCATCTTATCTGTAGTGTCAAGCCTTATAGCTATGTATGCTTCTATCTCCCCTTTACGATTATAGATTGGCTCTATATTTGCATACACCCAATAGAACCCATCGTCTTTTTTTCGATTTTTTACTTGACCACTCCACACTTCTCCTGACTGTATAGTATCCCACATTTCCCTAAAGGCACTCTTTGGCATATCTGGATCTCTTATGATATTGTGTGGCTTACCTATCAACTCACCCTTGCTATAGCCTGCTATATTGCAAAATGCCACACTAGCATCGGTGATGATACCCTTTGGATCTGTAGTAGAGCTTATGATATATTTATCTATTAGATTTTTGAGTCTCATTTCATTATTGACTAGACTCATGATCAGTCGCAACATAGCTAAAAATATCACCATACTCGTCAATGTAAAGATGACAAATACCATGAGATCTATTTTTGTATTTTCAAACTCATTTTTTATGTTTTGGTTGATACTTTCTGATAGATTATTGGCTATTTGTTGTAGTATATCCACTTTCTTGGTACTCACAGTAAACCATTTGGATATATTAACTTTGGAGATTTTATCTATATCGTTGCTCAATATTATTTTGCATATATCATTCACTTCATCTATATATCTACCTTTGTAGTGGTGGCTATAGTACTCTCTTGACTCATCAGATGCATACTGCATGAAGATATCTTTTCGT
>WFMX01000247.1 GCA_015488875.1 Campylobacterota bacterium
ACGATACAGTTAGGGGACATTGGTTTTATGAGCGAAGCGAATGAAAGCTGTGTCCCCGCATAGTGATCGTTCGTCCTCGATTGCAACACCGTTATATCTCAGCCGAGGTCTGGTGATAACGATACACTTCGCTTCGCTACGCATATCATTATCACTAGACCCCTATCGTGCTAAAGCTGTCTCCTCAAAGTATAGTGATCGTTTGATTTTGGGTGTGTCTCTAGCAAATTTCACCCCCCCTTCAAATCTCTGATATAGCATATTTTGGATAAAATACTTTTTCAAATCTCTTATGAGATAATTTTATAATAAAGGTAAGGTATACTTATGCTCAATATGATGATCGGATTTTTCAAAGACTATTTCAAATATAAAGATGCAGCAAAGAAACAGCAAAGATGGATAGAGAAGTATTGTGAACAAAAGGGCTATGTCATCAACCCAAATTGGATGATGTCTACCAACCTCAAAAGTAATCTATGTGAGATGGAGGCAACTTTTGGCAAACGATACTGTCCATGTTTTGAACCTAGTGGCGACAAGGCATTGGACAAAAAGATGAGTTGTCCATGTGAATATGTCGAAGATGAGATAGCGGAGTATGGTACATGCCATTGTGCGCTCTTTGGTCCTGCCGATCTGAGTAAGGAGCAATGGAAAGCCTCTTCCAAGCGACTCATGGATGAGTATCAAGTACCAAAAAACATCAAAGATGGTATACTTGACACTCGTGGTATGCCAATCGATCCTCGTCGTGGTCTACCTGTGCCAGATATGATGCATCAAGTCAAATCCGTACTCAACGGCTACAAAGGCGAGAAGCTTACAGTTCTCTGTCAACGAGAGCAAGAGATGATAAACCTTGAAAAAATTGCACTCTACCGAGGATACAAATGCTCATGGGAGCCAAAAGAGGATCATTTTGAAGCAGTACTTGATTTGGCATAGATGATATGCGATATATAGTAGCTTTGGTCGCAGTCGCTATAGTGATATTTATATTTGCCAAAGAAGGATCGGTCATGACACAAAAGCTCCAATCTACAGATAGCATCATAACTTTTGGTGATAGCCTCACATACGGATATGGAGCAGATACCAAAGATAGCTACCCATCTGTTTTGTCAAATATATCAAGACACAAAGTCATCAATGCTGGTCTATCAGGTGAACTCTCCGCCCAAGGATTGAAGCGACTGCCATCTGTACTCAAAGATAGCGATGCGAAGCTGATGATACTCTGTCATGGCGGTAATGATATCATACAAAGACGCTCCCAAAAAGAGCTCAAATCAAATCTAAAAGCTATGGTCAAGATCGCCAAAGATAGAGATATACAGGTGCTTTTGGTAGATGTGCCAGATATATCTGTATTGGGACTCTCTGCACCCTCTCTATACAAAGAGGTAGCAGATGAAGAGAAGATACCTCTCGTAGATGGCATCTTGGAAGATATCATAAGTGACGACTCACTAAAGAGCGACTACATACACCCAAATGCAAAGGGCTACCACATGATGGCAAATGAGATATATGAGAGGTTGTTAGGTTTTGATATACTCTAGGGTAGCCTTAGGTCAAAAATTATAATTTGCCCTAGCAAATACTCTGTCCACACCATATGCATCATGTTCCAAAGATACATATCTTTCTCTATCATCTATATGGTCATATACAATTTCTAGATTCCAATCATCTGATGGCTCATAAGTGACCATCAAGTTGTGTTCGCTAGTCTCATACTCTACAGTACCTCTATAATGACCATAATCATACGAGATAGCTGTATGCTTCAAACCTATATTTGCCAAATCATAAGCTATAGATAGCTTCCATGCAGTGGCACTCTGATGAGATGTAAACACCCCTGCTGTCATCTCAAACATATTGACAAACCCAACACCACCACCAAAGCCACCAAAATACTCATGCTCACTATCCACTAGCAATCTATCGTATGCTAGCCCTAGCGTCAAATCTCCATAACCCAACTCTGCCATAGCACCAAATAGAGTAGCATCTATGGCAGAATTATCAATCTCACTCTGATTAGCTAGCTGTACTCCACTAGTCAGAGTTGTCTCATCATTCAATCTATAGCTATATTTTGCATCTGCATATATAATATTTGCCATATTGTCAGCATAGTAGTACCAGAGACTTGACTCTATCTCATCACTCTCATATCTAACGCCTACCATAGCTACACCATTACCATCTTCTACAAGGTCTACAAACTCATAGATACCTGCATCTGGTCCTTGCCATCTAGTCATATATCCTGTGATAATACTCAACTCATTATAGCTATACCTAGCCGTCAATCCCTCGAAAGTATTGGGTGTCATACGGATATCGTCACTATCCATATATGGCGTATCTATCACCTGCCTGCCTATGCGTATTTGAAAATCATCTATCAGATAATCTACATATACCTCTGCCAATAAATCATAATGACCATCTACAGTAGACAACTCATCATTAAATTTACTATCTTTTTTGTCTCCACTTAGTGGGCTTAATGCATACGAAGTATAAAGAGCTAAACCTACATTAAACCCTTCATATCTTGCACTATCATACTTGAGCTGGCCACCCAAAGCGGTTGAGTAATTGCTAGGCTCACCACCTAGCTTTGGGTTTGAATGTATATAGCCCAAACGCAACTGACCTGTGATCCTCTCTCTGCTAAACATATCCTCTAGCAGAGTTCTATCCTCGGTAGAGTTATTATCTACCGCAGCATACACATCTGTACCCAAAAGGACTACAAGTCCTGATCCAAACAAAACCCTACTTATCATCACTATACTCCATATTGATATTGATTATCATTGATTTTCAGAAGTATGCCCAATTTATTCTTAACATAGTATTAATTTGATAATGATTTTCATTTAGATATAGGGTAAAAATTAACAACTTGACAAAAACAGATTTTTTATGTAT
>WFMX01000248.1 GCA_015488875.1 Campylobacterota bacterium
ATCAAGTGCAGCTTGTTGCATCCTGATCTTTGCTAGCGACCTCTCTTCTCTGTTTTGGTTAAATAGTGGTAGATCTATCTCCACACCTATCCTCATGACTGATTGGTCTGGCTCTTTCTCTAGCTCAGTAAATAGCGAATATGACTTGATGACTCTATCTTGTATAGATATATCTGATGAAAACTTCTGTTCCTTTGCCGATAGTATCCTAGATAGTGGACTATCGGTCGTAGTGTAGCTATGTTTGTCAGACACGGAGTATATGAAGCTCTTCTCTAGTGCCACACCTCTATCTATATCTACTAACTTCATCATATCAAAATAGATACTATCTATCTCCCTTTTGAGCGATATCATCTCACTCTTTGTCACTGTGATCTCTGTCTTGGACTGTATGTATTTCACTCTGCTCTCAGCACCACTATCAAATCTCTCCTTGACTATATTGGCTACTCTTTTGCTTATCTTCAAATCCCCCTCTAGCAGTCCATACAGATGGTCTTTGTAGACAAAATTCACATATAGCTTCTCTAGCTTCTTGATGAATCCTGCTCTACCCTCTACGATATATGCCTTTTGCAACAACTTTTTTGCAGATTGGCTCGACGATAGAGAGTCGTAGTAGCCACCTGTGCGTATGGATTGGCTATATGAAGCCCTATATCCATTGCGATCATCTCCCATGTCTGGTCTGAACTGACTCAGCTCTAGCTCCATGGTAGGATTGGCACTCCTTAGGGCTATATTTGCCTCTTCATCTGTAGCTAGTAGTGATAGTCTACTGCTTTTTAGTATCTTGGACTCTCTGATGACTCTCTTTTTGAATTGAGAGAAACTCATAGCAGAGAGCATCATGGTCGTACATAACGACAACATCAATACTCTTCTCATCTCTTTTTGCCTCCATATATATTTTCTTTTTTGATTAGCGAACCATCTAGTGCATCTACATAAACAATACACTCTTTTGATTTGCCTATGTAGTGTAGCCTCTGTCCACTATGTCTCAGCTCCATCGATTCTATCGGCTCGCCACATATGCTCTTGGCTATCTCTTTGGCTTTGACTTCATCTATTTTATGCAATTTATGTGCATTTCTCTTGACACTATTTTTCAGTAGTGATTTGTTATTGTAGCTATGTAGAGAGTCATGCTCTACTGCTGTCATCTCTGCTGTATTTGATATGTTTACAAGCAGAGATATGATCCATATATATTTCATATGTATCCTTTTGTTGGTATGGTTGTATATTGTTTATATTATCTGTTCTATCAGAAGTGTTGTTTTGGTTTCCGCAAAATGCAATGTTGATTAGAGAAAACATCGGTGAGACCAAAGTGACACTTGTGACAAAATATAAATTGTAGTATATCTCTATAAAAGATTATGATATAGGGGGTTTGTAGGCTTTCTCTTTGGTTGGGGGGTAGTAGCAGAACGCTATGCTAGTGGCTAGATATCTATGTTTTGGGCTATCTACTATAGGAGTGTACGAGGTGATGATGGCTGTGAAGTGAAACATATGATGTAGATCACAGAGATCTCCACATCCAGTATCATGAGTCTGCTCTGCGACATACTCAGTGACACTCTCAGAAGCACAATGATCTTGAGTAGCTATGATAGAAGCATGTGATATATTGAAAAGTATAGACAAAAGCAGTAAAACTCTGACAAATTTCAATCTCACCACAAACCTCCTCATATTTAATTTTGATCATTATATCATGGATATTTCATATTTAGCTTTAATGACACTGTCTGAAAAAGTGTGATAAACACCATGCTGTTTTGGTTGAACTAGCATTTGACAATCATTTATGATTCCAATAGCTCTACTACTCTCTCTATAGGTCTACCTATGACTGCCTTACCATCTTTGATGACTATGGGTCTCTCTATGAGTTTTGGATGCTCTACCATAGCTTCTATGAGCTTCTGTGTGTTGCTCTCATCTTTGAGATTTAGCTCTCTGTATATAGCCTCTTTTGTTCGCATAAGCTCTCTAGGCTCCATACCCAATTGGCTGAGTAACTCCTTGACCCTATCTACTGTCAACTCTTCATTGAGGTATTTGACTACGGTACTCTCTACACCTTTCTCATCTAGTAGCTTCATCGTCTCTCTAGATTTACTGCATCTTGGGTTGTGCCATACTGTTACTTGTGACATATGTTCTCCTTTGTTTTGTGTATCTATATCTCTTATCGGTATACTATCTTGAACCATTTTGAGTCGTCTCGATAGGTCGACTATCTCTTTGCCATAGCTAGAGAAACCATCGAAGAACTCCTCTGTGTCTACACTCATGGATCTAGTCGCTAAGTAGAGATCTCTATCTCTCCATGATGAGGCGATACCCTGTATCATTATGAGTAGTAGGGTAGGGTCGACTATGACAACTCTCTCTTTGAGTGATGCTTCATATAGGCTACTATCTTGTCTCAGTGCGAAGTCTAGGGCATCTTTGATAGGTATGAGCATCAGGCAATACTCCTCTTTACCTAGCTTGGCACTCGCTTCATCTATGCTATCATTGATGTGATCTATATATGATCTAGTCACCCTCTCATGCTCTATGCGATTTTCTATGGTAGTGGCGGATAGATATAGCTCTACAGATATATTGGCATCTATGACTATGCTTTTGTCGTTGGGTAGTGATAGGGTCAATGCACTGCCGTTATCTATATGATCTTTGTCCATATCTGAGTGTTTGATGATGTATTCTGTGACTCTTCTACCTAGATATCTGAGTTTATCCTTTTCTATAGCTGAGTCATAGAGTATCTTTGTGTCTCTCTCTATGTTTTGATATATCTCTATCATAGACAACATATCATCACTGAAATCCATCTTGCCATCATATATTTCTAAGATATTTTTCTGATATAGGGTAAACTTCTCTGCGAATGAGAGTATAGACATAGATATGGAGTTCTCCTCTATCTCTTCAAAAAGCCCCTTGTTCTTCTCCATGACACTTCTAGCTATCTCTTCAAACTCTCTACGCAATTCATCATTGCTCTGGATCATGGATTTTTCAAATATAACCTTCTCTTGATCTTTAAATCTAGATATGATCTTTGTATTTTCTCGCCTGAAGCGATTGTTCTCCTCTACGAGTATCTCATTTCTCTTCTGTAATCCTTTGAATTTGAAGCTCAAATCTTGAAACTCTTCACTCTTGCTTTTGAGTGTTTCGAGCTGCTCTCGCTCTATATCCTCTAGGGTCATAACTCTCTCTTGGAGTTGTATAATGATCTTATCTTTTGACTCTAGCTCTAGCATGGTATCATCAAAGAGTTTCATCTTTTCCTCTAAGATATCATTCTTTACCTTGATGGCTTTTCTCTCTCTGTCTAGCCTCTCTGTCTCTTCGTTTTTCTCGGTATTTACATTTTCTATATCATGTAGCTGATGCTTGAAAAACCTTACTCTGCTCGCGGATGCTACTATGACTATAGTGATCGCCAACACCACTACCGCTACAATACCAACGATAAAAAACATCTGAGAGTCATCTGCAAGTAATGTCATCAATAATTTTTCCATCTCTATCCCTCTATCTGATCGTATGAGGTAGGCATATCGCATCTCATCTTTTTGTCACTATAGCTCTTTTGGTTATATCGCATACCAGAGAAGACTATCAGCACATTGTTGTCTAAGTCATCTTTGTAGGCTATACGGCTTAGGCGATTTTTGCTATCTACCTGTATGGTATAGCTCTTACCATTGTATGAGGCTATATATACGCTTTTTCTATGCTCTTTTGCATTTGCAAGTATGGCAGATAGATTTAGCCCTCTATCCATGATAAACCTCGATACTTGCTCCAAATCATGATCTACCACTATCAGTTCATTCTCATCAGTGCATATATCTTTTTTGGTTGGGGATCTATACTTCCACTTGAAGCTTTTGGGTGACGAGAAGAGTATGGAGCCACTATATGATATCTTTTTACCTCTATCACTCGTGATCGACTGTTTGAAATTTGCCTTGAAGCTCTTGGGTAGGGATGGTCTGTTCTCACCATATAGTGTCACACCAACAAGCAGTAGAGAGATAAAAATATATCTTATTTTTTGTATCAAGATGAAAACCTTTGAGATGGATTGGATAATATTTGAAGAGTAATTCTACATAAAACTCCATAACATAGCGATGAAAAATCATAATTATAACCATGTCAACAATATTTATATAAGATTTGGGTAAAATACATTTCAAAATTTATAGGGTAGACTTTTGGAGTCTGTTCAGCTTCATGAAATCCCTTCAGTTAGGATGTAAGAGACTATGATCAAAACCATTACAAACATTTTCGGTTCTGCAAATGACAGAATAGTAAAAAAGTATCTAAAAAGAGCTATTTTTATCAACACACTAGAGGATAAATATGAAAAGATGAGTGACGAAGAGCTGAAGTCAGCTTTTGAGGATCTCAAAGCTTCAGTGAATGCTGGAGAGAAGAGCTTGGATGATGTGCTCAATGACTCGTTTGCTATCACTAGAGAGGTATCAAAGAGGGTACTAGATATGCGTCACTATGATGTGCAGATGGTGGGTGGTATGGTACTCAATGACTGCAATATAGCAGAGATGAAGACAGGTGAGGGTAAAACTCTAGTGGCTACACTAGCAGTCGTACTCAATGCCATGGTGGGCAAGGGTGTACATATAGTCACAGTCAATGACTATCTTGCTAGTCGTGATGCAGAAGAGATGGGAGTTCTCTACAACTTTTTGGGATACAGCGTAGGGTGTATCACTGCAGATGTCCAAGATGACGAGATGGCTAGAAAAGCACAATACGAAGCAGATATCACATATGGTACCAACAATGAGTATGGCTTTGACTACCTTCGTGACAATATGAAGGTGAGAGCAGATGAGAAGGTACAGAGAGACCACTACTACGCTATAGTGGATGAGGTAGACTCTATACTCATAGATGAGGCTAGGACACCACTCATCATATCTGGACCGACGCAGAGAGACTACAACCACTATCCAAAAGCTGATGAGATAGCCATACAGATGGAGAAAGGTACCAAAGAGGATACTAAGCCAGGCGAACCAGATATCACTACAGGTGACTTCGTGGTAGATGAGAAAAATAGAACTATCATCATGACAGAGCAGGGGCTACAAAAAGCACAAGACCTTTTCGAGGTAGAAAATCTATATAGCTTAGAGAATGCTGTACTAGCTCACCACTTAGACCAAGCCTTGAAAGCACACTATCTTTTTGAAATAGATGTAGATTATGTAGTGAGCAACAATGAGATAGTGATAGTAGATGAGTTTACAGGACGACTTAGCGAGGGTAGACGGTACAGTGAGGGGCTACACCAAGCACTAGAAGCCAAAGAGGGTGTAGAGATCCAAGAAGAGTCTCAAACACTAGCTGAGATCACATATCAAAACTACTTCCGACAGTATGAGAAGCTAGCAGGTATGACGGGTACAGCACAGACAGAAGCGACAGAGTTTTCACAGATATATGGTCTAGATGTCATATCTATCCCTACCAATCTCCCACTCATCAGACTTGACAAAAACGATCTCATCTACAATACAGAGCGAGAGAAGCTAGATGCAGTTGTGGCTAAGGTAAAAGAGCTTCACAAGAAGGGTCAGCCAGTACTCATAGGTACGGCATCTATAGAGAAGAGTGAGATGATAGATAAACGACTCAAGAAAGAGAAGATACCACACAACATGCTAAATGCGAAAAACCATGAGCAAGAGGCACAGATCATCATGGATGCAGGTGTCAAAGCCGCCGTGACAGTAGCTACCAACATGGCAGGACGGGGTGTCGATATCAAGATAGATGATGAGGTTCGTGAGCTTGGCGGTCTCTATATACTAGGTACAGAGAGACATGAGAGTAGGAGGATAGACAACCAGCTTCGTGGTAGGAGTGGTAGACAGGGTGATGCAGGTGAAAGCCAATTTTATCTAAGTCTAGATGACAATCTACTGCGAATATTTGGTGGTGAAAAGATACGAAATATCATGAATAAGCTAGGGGTAGAAGATGGCGAATATATCGACTCCAAGATAGTGACTCGTAGTGTGGAGAAAGCACAGAAAAAAGTGGAAAACATGCATTATGAATCTAGGAAAAACATACTAGAATATGATGATGTAGCCAACCACCAACGAAAAGCTATATATGCATTCAGAAACCAACTTCTAGATCCAGAGTTCGACATAGGTGCGAAGATCAAAGAGAATAGAGCAGAATATATCCGCAATCACATGACTGAGTGTGATATATTTGACGGAGCTCCAAAAGAGGATTTCAATATAGAGAAGTTGATAGCTACTATCAAAGAGGAGCTCAATGTAGAGATACCTATAGAGGCACTCAAAGATAAAGAGCAAGATGAGATATATGATACTGTCACAGAGATACTAGAGGCTCACTACGAAGAGAAGATGTCGCCTATAGCTCCTGAGCATAGAGCAGAGATAGAGAGTGTACTATATCTCAGAGTACTAGATCCTGAGTGGAGAGATCATCTATATGAGATGGATGTACTCAAGACTGGTATAGGACTCAGAGGATACAACCAAAAAGATCCTCTCACGGAGTATAAGCAAGATAGTTATCAGCTCTTCCAAGACCTCATACAGAGGATCAAGTTTGAAGCTATCAAGATACTGCACCTTGTACAGTTTGACTTTGGTACTCCAGAGGAGGAGCAGCAGGCAGTAGAAGAGATCAAAAGTGAGCTAGAGAGTTCTATAGAAGATACAACTTTGAGTAGTTCACTAGAAGATCCTGAAGAGCCTAGCGTCACCAAGCCACTCACAGCTACTAAAAAACCAAAGAGAAATGATCCATGTCCATGTGGTAGTGGCAAAAAATATAAAAACTGCTGTGGCAAGAGTGGACCCAAAAAAGGTCTATTAGCTTAGATGAGCAAAAATAGAATTAACAGAGAATTCACTCACAAAATCATCCGTCACTATCTGAGATATGACGGAGATAATCCTTTCATATTCGTATCTGCTATGCTCGCCTTTTTGGGTATAGCTATAGGTGTGATGGTACTCATGATAGCGATGGGTATCATGAACGGCTCGCAAAAGGAGTTTTCCAAGAGACTCTTCGTGATGAACTATCCACTCACAGTACTCCCACTAGATGAGGGTGTCATCAATGATACTCTGATATCCAATCTCAAAGATAAATTTCCTCACCTAAGATTCAGCCCATACTACACCACTCAAGTGATCACCAAACATGATGGAGTAGTGCAGGGTAGTCTACTGTATGGTGTGGATTTTGACAAAGAGGCTCAGATCAACTCTATATTTGCCAAGGCAAAAGGTCATAATAGTAGCAAATTCAAGGTAGTCATAGGTGATTCTCTAGCTGCAGATATGAACCTATATCAAGATGACAAAGTGACTATGTACTTTTCTGAACAGTCGGCTATAGGCTTCGGAACTATGCCACTACAGAAGAGGTTTGTGGTGGATGCTATATTTGACTCTGGATTAAGTGCTTACGATAAGGCCATTATGTATACCACGCTAGAGGCATTTGAAAAGCTACTCAAAAGAGAGGATGGAGTCTACGATGGGCTACATATATTTACCAAAAACCCACTAGACGAGATAGAAGATATCAGAAAGGTTCTGCCACGCGAAAGCGTCATAGAGGGGTGGTGGCAGCAAAACGGTAGCTTCTTTTCAGCGATGGAGATGGAGAAAAAAGCCCTTTTTCTAGTGCTACTGCTCATCATACTAGTAGCGTCACTCAACATC
>WFMX01000249.1 GCA_015488875.1 Campylobacterota bacterium
ATCTACATATGCTGCTCTGTCGTGATCGAAGTATCTCAACTGCGTACGAACGAAGCTACTCTTTCCACCTTGGAAGTAGGCCGGAGAGAGGAGGATGAGTCTGTCTATCCTCTCGTTGCTGTGGGTATATGCATACTCAAAGGCTAGTTGAGCTCCATAGCTGAAACCTGCCACCGTGAAGTCTCCATCGTCTATATAGTCCGAAAAAAGCTCACTCTCTCCTACTAGAGAGAAGCCACTAAAATATCTCACGGATGATCTCTTGTGTGTCTTCGTGGGTGATATTCTCTTCATCCAAGATATATTTGGTGATTTTCTTGTGCGTGTCACTCATCTTGTCTAGTATGGTAGATACATCATCATATGCACTCTGTAGTATGCTCTCTATCTCACTCGCATCACTACTGAAATGCTCTCCCATGGAGTAGTTCTCTATGAGTTGGCGTGCTAGTGATTTGGCTTGGGCTATGTCGCTACCTGCATTGGTGAACTTCTCCTTGTACTCTCTCTGAGTCGCTGCACTACCTGCTAAGTGTACCTTGATGCGATTGACTATCTGACTCTTGGAGACTATCTCGTGATCTTGCTCTATGATCCGTGTAGTGACTATGCCTATCCTATCGAACTCCACATCAAACCAAGTAGCTATGAGTGCTTTGGCACCTTGATATACCGCCTGTATCACTCTCTCCTCATCGTTGAAACTCATGATCTTTCGTTTGCCTAGTAATACCTTATCCTTGACGGCTACAAAGTCGTTTATCAAGATCACTCTCCTCTCTGCCCTCATAGCATGGAGAGCTGCTTCGTTGGTGAGTGTGGAGAGTGCGGCACTATTGAACCCTACGGTCATCTTGGCGACTTGATCTAAGTTGACTTCGTGAGGTTTGTTGGCTAGATATAGCTCTAGTGTCTTGACTCTATCGTATTTGTCTGGTAGTGATATGTGTATTCGTCTATCAAATCTACCTGATCTTAGGAGTGCTTCATCTAGCATATCTACCTTGTTGGTAGCACCTATCACTATGACACCTGAGCTATCCTCGAAGCCATCCATCTCTGTGAGCAGTTGATTTAGTGTAGCCTCTCGCTCATCATTACGGAACTCGCCACGGCTTTTGCCGACAGAGTCTATCTCATCTATAAATATAATACTCGGTGCCATCTGTTTGGCTTTTTTGAAAAGCTCACTCACCCTCTTGGCCCCCATACCTACATATATGTGGACAAACGAGGCTCCGCTTTGGTAGAAAAATGGTACACCTGCTTCACCTGCTACTGCCTTGGATATAAGTGTCTTGCCTACGCCTGGGGGTCCTATGAGTAGCACACCTTTGGGTAGTGATATATCCAATCTTTTGTACTTCTCTGGCACTCGCAAGAAATCGATGATCTCCTCTAGCTCATCTTTGACATCTTTGATACCTGCCACATCCGAAAACTTGACACTAGACTCTATCGCCTTGATCTCTTCTGGTTTTGATATCTCTTCGGCATGTTCTGCCTCTCTGTGTAGCATTTGAAGTTCATCGCTTCTGCTCTTTTTCATAGCTCTAAAGAGGAGTAAAAAAGCACCGATGATGATAAAAAGATATATCAATTCAAGCAGATAGCCTCTGTTTTCTACCACCTCTACTGGATATTTCTGAAAGAGTATCTTGGTATTGATAGAGCCTTTATATATCTTGTAGCTCTTATCTTTGGTCACGAGATAGATGTATGAGTCATCAAGTACTATCTTCTCTATGCGATTCTCTTTGTATATCTTGCTGGCCTCTGCAGCTGTTATGGGTTTGCTCTCATCTCTAAAGAGTGCAAATAGCACAAGTGCCACAAGTGCCACTATCAATCCTATGATTATCTTGAAGTTCTTATCTCTAAATTTTGGCTCTATTTTTTTCATCCCCTACCTCCACATCATTGAGTAATATCCAGTTGCTACTGAGATCCTCTGACGACTTCACCTCTACTCTATTGAAGTATTGATCAAATCCTTGAAAGATACCATCTCTACCACTCTCCAATAACACTTCGAGACTGCTTTGATGTTCTCTACGAAATATAAGATTTTTCTTTTTTACTATCTCTGTGAGTTCCTTGTGCCTCTGTTTGGCTATAGTGCCGTTGATCTCTGGAGACATCGTAGCTGACGGCGTGCCATCTCTCTTGGAGTAGCTAAACGCATGTATATGCGTGAGTGGTAATGACTCGACCCTCTGCATGGCTTCACTCCACAGCTCATCACTCTCACCTGGGTGTCCCACTATATAGTCGGTGCCTAGAGCATATCCGTGAGATGCGATCTCTTCAAATAGCTTGAAGTCACTATCAAAGCTATTGCGTCTATTCATCACCTTCAACATCTGGTCGCTGGTGTGTTGCAGTGCTATATGCAAATGTTTTGCCATCCATGGCTCATCTAGCAACTCTTTGAACTCATCATCTATCTGTAGAGGCTCTAGGCTACCTATCCTGATACGCCTCACCCCTCTGATGTGACTCATCCTCTTTAGGAGTTTTGCCATAGAGCTAGATCTATCTTTGCCATAGCTACCTACATTGGTACCTGTGAGTATGAACTCGCCGAAACCATTGGAAGCCAACTTCTCAATCTGTGCCAATATGGTATCTTCACTATGACTTCTGGCATCTCCTCTGACTGATGGTATGATACAGTATGAGCATCGGAAGTCGCACCCCTCCTGTATCTTGATAAAGGCTCTACTCTTGCCTACAAACTCTTCTACTATGGTGGAGTCTATATGTTTGAGATCGCCTATCTCATAAAATCTATCACTCCTTAAGAGTATCTTGTTGATATTCTCTTTTTCCGAATGCCCCATAACACCAAAGACCTTTTCATCCTCAAAAAGTGCTTCGCCTTTGGAGTGAGAGCCACACCCTGCTAGTATCACTTTAGCATTTGGATTTTTGCGTTTGATGGAGTTGATATATCCTCTCACTGAAGCATCTGCTCCATTGGTGACGGTACATGAGTTGACTACTACTATGTCGCTACTGCTATCATCATCTGATAGTTCAAAATCATTCAGTTTGGAGATCATCACTTGTGTATCGAACTGATTTGTGCGACACCCGAAGGTTTTGAAATGTACTTTTTTCATGATAGTGCCACTCCTCCATCTGTCTCTATATCCTCTGGTATGATTGGTGGTTTTCGTACATCCTTATCTACATATATGGATTGTGTAGGGAATGCCAGATGTACACTCTCCTCTGCTTGTATCCTCTCTATGATCTCCTGAGAGATAGTACTTCTGAGTGTAAGTGTCGCATATGCGTTTGTCAAATACCAGCTACTTATCTTGATACCATATGGCTCTATAAATGTCAATATTCGTGGCTCCACATTGGTATTGCGGATACTGTAACTACTCCTGAGTTTGTTTAGTTGTTTTCTAGTGATATCTGTATATCCTTTGGAGTATTTCTTAGTCACTTCTTTGGCTATGGATGCTGCCTTACTGATGTCAGAATCATATGTGATCATAAAGTCTATACCATCCCATACAGTTTTGAGTCCTGAGTGCGAGTAGTTGGCTATCATATCTGTGAAGATGAAGTTGTTGGGTATAAATACCATCCTGCCACCTCTCCTGTTGTGCATATATGTGGTGAGTGTGACATCTTCATGTAGAGTCATACGCATGACAGATATATCCACTATATCACCCACATACTCTACGCCATCCCTGACGAATTTGACTCTATCACCCACATGTATAGTACCGCCTATCATGATGACAAACCACCCCATGACACTCATAAACCAATCCTTCATAGCGATGGCTATACCAGCAGATGCAAAACCAAGCACGGTCACTAAGTAGCTGACATTCTCTATGTATGAAAAGAGCAGTATGATGACTAGTAGTGTGATAAATGTGATATTGAGTGCTTTGTTTATCATGTAAAATCTATCATTCTCTGCCATGTACTTATGTGCCAGAAATTTACCCAACAAAAAGAGAGCAAAGAAGAAGAGTATGATACCACCTATCATAGCCGTTTTGCTCATCTCTTTTTTGATCTCTCTTCTGAGTTTTAGCTTGATCTCATCTACCTTTTTGGTATATACATTTTTGGTGGTCTTAAATATCTCTAGTACAGGCTTGTATATCTTTAGTTTCTCATTTACCGTTTTGAGTGCCTCTGCATACTCTTCGCTTTCACCATCTAGCTTGATAAGCTCTTCGAGTATCTTGCTCTCTTCTTGGAACTTATCGACTATCTGTTTGAGTGATACATAGCGATTGTTAAACTCATCTTGCTCTGATAGTAGCTTTTTTTTGTATGACATAGCAGTGATGATGGCTATGGGGTTGCTGACTGATGGTACCTCTTCGAGAGCTATGGGTTTGATAAGCTCTTTGAATGGATCTTTTTTGTACTCCTCTAGTAGCTGTAGTTTGCCTGCTATGGTTTTCGCTTTACCTTTGAGTGCCACTAAACCCTCTTTCTCTTTCGAGGTGAGGTTGATCCTGCTCTCTAGAGTATCTATCTGCTCTTTAGTTCTCTTCCGTGCCTCTATCAGATATAGATATGTATGGTAGTTACTATATATTTTCAACCAGATATTATTCATTTTTAGAGATTCGTCTAACTCTCTCTTTCTCTTTAATAGTAGATCTAC
>WFMX01000250.1 GCA_015488875.1 Campylobacterota bacterium
GATATAGCCATGTTGCAGTCGAGGGCGAACGATCACTATGCGGGGACACAGGTTTCATTCGCTTCGCTCACAAAACCAATGTCCCCTAATTGGAGCAAAAGCCAACCTCTTTTAATCATCTGTCGAACAATCAACTCAAAACTCCCAACAAACAATAATATATCAAAGTATCTTTGCAAAATCACTAAATATGTATGCACTCTCATGCGGTCCTGGGCTAGACTCTGGGTGGTGCTGCACTGACATCACGGGGGAGTCGTTGTATCTCAATCCCTCTATGGTGTTGTCAAACAGGTTGGTGTGCGTGACAGTCGCTATCTCTGTGATATTGTCAGGTACATTATAGTTGTGATTTTGAGCTGTGATCTCTACCTTGCCATTGGATTCGTTTTTGACTGGGTGATTGCCACCATGATGACCAAACTTTAGCTTATAAGTGTCATACCCGTGCGATATAGAGAGCAGTTGATGACCTAGACATATGCCAAAGAGTGGTATCTTGGCATCTATGAGCTTTTTGATCTTCTCTTGCTCTGCTTTGAGTATGAGCGGATCGCCAGGACCATTGGAGAGAAACACTCCATCTATCTCTTTGGAGTTAAATCTATCTATGATATCTTGAGCATCTGTAGTATTGGGGACTACTTCCACTTCCATACCTGCGTGGGTGAGTTCGTTGAGTATATTTCTCTTGATACCAAAATCTAGTGCTACTATCTTTTTGTTAGTATTTGGCTTCTCATACTCGAAACTCATCGCATTGTATCTAGCCTCTTTGTGAGTGTATGGCTTTTTGGTACTCACCTGTTCTATATAGTTGATCTCTTCTATGCGTGGAGAGTCTGCCAATATCTGCTTGAGTTTGGCTTCATCATTTATCTCTGTCGAGGCTACCATCATCATAGCACCTTCATCTCTGAGCATCTTGGTGAGATATCTAGTATCTATAGCTGTGATACCCATGATACCATATCGCTCTAGCAGTTCATGTAGAGGCTCTTGGGATCGGAAGTTTGATGGGCGAGACTGATAGCTTCTGACTATGATGCCTTTGCAGTGTGCCGATAGACTCTCCATATCTTGCTCATTACACCCTACTATACCTATCTCTGGCATAGTAAAAGTGACGAACTGACCTGCATAGCTAGGGTCTGTCACTATCTCTTGGTATCCTGTCATAGATGTGTTAAATACTACCTCGCCTACGCTTGTGCCTGTAGCTCCGAAGCTCTCCGCCTCTAGCAGTGTGCCGTTTTCAAAATATAGTTTCACTCTAGCCATTATAACATCCCCCTTTTTGACAACTCCTCTTGATATAGCCTTTCATACAATAGCTCATAATCCTGAGTACCAGGGATCACTTCTCTCTCCATATTTCTGATCTTTTTATATACTATATCATCTATCTGATCATAAGCTTTTGCAAATGATTTGAAAGCTTTGAAGATTACATTTTTTATCTGGTTTTCATTGACATCATACTCTATGAGATAATTTTCGTACAACTCATCTAATATAGTGTGTGCTAAGTCATTATATCTATCATCATAGTTCATGATGACTCCATGCTCTGCTGCCATTCGCTTCTTTATCATAAAAAAGAGTTGTCTCTCATCAGCATGCTGAAACTCTATCTCATCATAATTTTCGTCTAATATGTCTTTGACTTTTTCATCAAGAGCATGCTCTTTTTTGAGGTTGGCATCTATGACCAGCTTCATCGCCTCGACCGCTGCATCTCTACCCTTTGGCATAGTGATGAATGGTGCATTGGCAAGGTCTATACCTATCTTGGTCGCTACATATCCTGTCTGTTGTGGTTTCAATCTCATATTTGCCTCCCTTAACGAATGATCGTATCTTCTCTCTGTGGACTTGTAGATATGATGCCTATCTTTGCATCTATCATATCTTCAAGTGCCTCTATGTATGACTTGGCACTATCTGGTAGCTGGTCAAACTCTCTAGCCCCCTCCGTGCGTTCCCAGCCCTCAAAGCTTTTGTATATAGGTTTTGCATCTTGCATATCGTATGGTACATAATCTATCTCTTTGCCATCTACCTCATAAGCTACACAGACTTTCACCTCATCAAATCCATCAAGTACATCAAGCTTCATAAGTGATACTTGGTCTACTCCATTGATGCGGACAGCATGTCTCATAGCTACTGCATCAAACCATCCACATCTCCTAGGTCTACCTGTAGTCGTGCCATATTCATGACCTCTATCTCTAAGCTTGTCTCCACCATCACCAAAATCTTCACTAGGGAATGGTCCATTGCCTACTCTAGTACAGTATGCTTTGGCTATGCCAGTGACTTTGCCTATATCTTTGTGGTTTAGACCCAATCCACTCGATGCACCTGCACTTACAGTGGTAGAGCTAGTGACATATGGATATGTGCCGTGATCTATATCTAGCATAGTACCTTGCGCTCCCTCTAGGAGTATCTTCTTGCCATCTTTGAGACTCTTCCATACTAGTAGGGTGGTATCTGTGATATGTGGAGCCAAAACATCTCTATACTCATTTAGCTCATCTATCAGAGATATCTTTGAGGGTATATCTACACCCATCACTTCAAATATAGCTCTATTTTGCTCAAAATACTCTACTATCTTGCTGGCTAACTTCTCTGTATCTTGCAACTCTCCTACTCTATGTCCTACTCTAGCTATCTTGTCTCCATAAGCTGGCCCTATACCTTTGCCTGTAGTGCCGATGGCTTTGTCACCCTTCATCCGTTCTCTAGCTTGATCTATCTGAGCATGATATGGGAGAAGCAGATGAGCCTTGTCAGATATAAACAGCCTGCCGTTAAGGTCATCGAACTGACTCATCTCTTCGATGAAGTCCACAGGAGATATCACTACACCATTGCCTACTACATTGGTAGCTTTGGGATTGAGTACTCCTGATGGTATGAGGTGTAGTGCATATGTCTTGTCCTCTACTACTATGGTATGCCCAGCGTTGTGACCACCTGCAAATCTACACACCATGTCATGCGTCTGTGCCATATGGTCTACTATCTTTCCTTTGCCCTCATCACCCCACTGGAGTCCTACGATAAGATCTGCTTTATTCATCTTGCTATCCATCCTTATAATCTACTCATTTTGTGAGCTATGCACTCATCTGTATATAGTGCGAAGCCTGCTGCGTCTATATCATCAACTGTATATGTGCCACCCATCGCTAGTAGGGAGTTGCCCTCAAACATCTTGAATGTCAATGACTCATAATATCTCATCTTGGTATAATATAGTGGTGATATGACTATGTTGTCATATTCTATCTTGAATGATGCCTCTTTTATCTTCTGTAGTTCATCAGCGATATCATCTGGAAAATCGGATAAATTATCCAAATCCTCTATCTTGTGAAGTCTCACTAGGCTATCTATCCAAGGCAAATCTATCTGTAGTATCTTCTCTATATTGGTAGATTGT
Source organism: Campylobacterota bacterium (assembly GCA_015488875.1). Taxonomy (GTDB): domain Bacteria; phylum Campylobacterota; class Campylobacteria; order Campylobacterales; family Sulfurovaceae; genus SZUA-451. The sequence goes on from WFMX01000250.1 coordinate 3,458, forward strand.
AGCAACTTTAGCGATATGCCATACTTTTCGTTGAGTAGGTGCGGTATACGGATATTGGCTAGTTGCATGATAGGTTTTATATCCAACTGTTTCATCATATCTATCGTAGTATTGGCAACTTCATCGAAACTACCATCTATCACTTCTGCACCTACTTGATACTGCTCTTTAGTAGGGAATGTGACTGTGGGCTGTATGTAGAACCATCTTTTCGATAGCATACTTCTGCCCAATCTCTTGGTGACTATGCGGACTACATCTACTGTACTATCTGCCCTGAGTGTCACTTCATGGTTGGACTCATCGTTGAGTCTGATGAGTGGTTTGAGATCGCTGAAGCTCTCATGTTGATGGTATGAAAATACAGGTGTCACTATCTCTTCATACCCTAGAGACTCTAGCCTCTCACCTGCTATATGCTCTATCTCTCTCTTGATTTTTGCACTCTTGCCAAAGTATAGTCTACTTCCACTAGGTATCTCATGTTCAAATATCATTTTTGCTCTCTATTTAACATAGTTTTGAAGTATGTCTCGTTAAAGATACGACTAGCAGTGCCGTCAAACTCTCGTCTACCTATCTTGGCTAGTGCTAGTTCCACTGCATTGACTACCCACACCATCTCATTGATAGGTATGAGTCCCATCTGATTGATACGAAATATCTTGCCTTTAAGATGGTCTTGTCCACCTGCTACATTAACTCCAAAATCGCTCTTGAGCAGACTTCTTATCTCTGAAGCATCGTTATCATCTATAGTAGTCATAGATCTAGCTGGGGCAGTAGGATATGAGTGAAGCCCTATAGCCTCTAGTGCAAATCTAGTAGCCTTGGCTCTTCTAGCTGTATCACAATAGAGCTTACCAAACCCATCCCCCTCGTCTATATGTCGCAGTATAGCACGAAGTCCTATGATGAGCGTAGTGGCCGCTGTATATGCTGTAGTATTTTGAGACTGTTTTTTGATCTCTGATGCTAAGTTGAGATAGTAGCCTTTGCCTTGACCTATCTTCTCTATAGCTCTACTACTTAGACCCAATATAGACAAGCCTGGTGGCAACATAAGAGCCTTTTGACTACCTGCAATGAGACAATCAATATGCTCTACCGCTATCCTCTCTACACCTACTGCCGTGATACCATCTGCTATCACCATAATATCTGGATTTATCTCTTTGACCGCTTTGGCTATCTCCTCTACTGGATGTCTCAGACCACCTGCTGACTCTGATATCTGTATAGCTATAGCATCTATCTGTGGATTGGCTTTTATCGCCTCTACCACTTCATCTACAGAAGCTGGAGTATCCCAATCGTGCTTGATCTCTATGTTTTTGAGTCCACTAGCTACTGCTATCTTGCCAAATCTCTCACCAAACTTGCCTGAGTTGATACTCAAAAGTGTATCATGACATAGATTGACTACCGCCGACTCCATAGCACCTGTACCTGACGATGCTAGCATTATCACTTCATCAGTTGCAAAGAGCTTGAAAAGTAGCTCTCTAGTCTCTCCAAATATCTCTTCAAACTCTGCTGTGCGGTGGTGGATCGTCTCTCCTGCCATAGCCACACGAACAAACTCTGGCACTGCTGTAGGTCCTGGTGTAAATAGTAACATAAATATATCCCCTATTGTTATCACATAATTAAAGTGGATTATATCCAAACTCTATTTAGGTATGGGTAAAGAGGAAAATCAAAATAAAATGTTGTGATACTCCATTTAACTTTTAGGATTTAGACATCCTTCGCCAACCCCAAAAAGCACTAGACAGTTTAACTCAAAAAAGAAAAAATAGATTCCTTCTAAAAAGTGTGGGTAAACCAATACATCCCAATTGCTTAAACTTATGACTTCTTAACTTTAGCCGTGACTTCAAACGAACTGCCTATCTACACATCAATAACGATTATTAAAGTATTGATAGAATACTTTTATTTAAAAATTATAGGCAGATCATCTAAAAATAGACTAAAATTATATATTCTAAGCTATATCTGCATTATTAA
>WFMX01000251.1 GCA_015488875.1 Campylobacterota bacterium
ATGTAAATGATATAGCCCATATTGGTCACGCATATACTACTATCATCGCTGATACTCTAGCACGATACTCTCGCCTATCAGGACTTGATACATATTTTCTCACAGGTACTGATGAGCATGGTCAAAAAATTGAAGAGTCAGCCAAAGCTAGAGGCAAAAGTGCCAAAGAGTATGCAGATGAAATATCTGCCTCATTCAAAGACCTTTGGGACGACTTTGATATATCTTATGATAAATTTATCAGAACTACTGATGAAGAGCATAAGATAGGAGTGCAAAAAGCATTCTCTACTATGAATAACAATGGAGATATATACAAAGATACCTACAAAGGTCACTACTGTATATCGTGTGAGACATTTTTCCCTGCTATTCAGCTTGTTGATGATGAATTTTGTCCAGAGTGTGGCAAGAGTACGACGATAGTAGAAGAGGAGAGCTACTTCTTTAGACTATCAGACTATCAAGATAGACTGCTTCAATATTATGAAGATAATCCAAACTTTATACTTCCAAAAAGCAAAAGAAATGAAGTTATCCGTTTTGTTGAGGGTGGACTCACAGACTTATCTATCACAAGGACAAGTTTTGATTGGGGTGTTAAGCTTCCTAGTGAAATGAATGACCCAAAACATGTGATGTATGTGTGGCTAGATGCTCTTATGAACTATGTTACAGCATTAGGTTATGGTAGCTTGGACGAGAGCAAAATGGACTATTGGCCTGCACGAGTTCAGCTTATAGGTAAAGATATTTTGCGTTTTCACGCTATCTACTGGCCAGCGTTTTTGATGAGTTTAGATTTGCCTCTACCGACGCATATCGCAGCTCACGGGTGGTGGACTAGAGATGGGGAGAAGATGAGTAAATCAAAGGGTAATGTAGTCAATCCAAAAGAGATAGCAGATGCTTATGGATTGGATAATTTTAGATACTTTATGCTCCGTGAAGTTCCTTTTGGTGGAGATGGTGACTTTAGTCAAAAAGCACTTATCGACCGTATCAACTCCGATTTGGGTAATGATTTGGGTAATCTACTCAATCGTGTAGTTGGAATGAGTGGTAAATATTTTGATGGAATGGTAGATAGTAAAGATGTGAAAGAGTTTTATCAAACTGAACTTGATGAGGTAGAAGAGTCACTCAACAAGCTTGAACCACTTCTATTTGATATGCAGATACACCGTTACCTCGAAGAGCTTTGGAGACCACTAACTGTAGCCAATAGGGCTATAGATAAGTATGAGCCGTGGAACTTGATGAAAAATGGTAAAGAGAATGAAGCGATGGCACTAAATGGCTTAATCTCTGCTATTTTGGCCAAGGTATCTATTATGCTCTACCCTGTCATGCCAGAAGTCTGTACCAAGATTTCAAAAGCTCTTAACTTCACTATAGATAATGATAGTTGGAGTCGTATAGCTAGAAATAGAGAGCTTTTAGAGCCGTTTTTATTGGAGAAAATCGCACCACTCTTTCCACGAATAGAAGAGCCTAGATTAGCTCATATAGAGCCAATAGATAAGAAAGAGGAGAAAAAAACCCAAAAAGAGCAAAGAGAGAGTAAAAAAGAAGAAGAGGAGAAAGCAGAGGGTATAGCTCTTATAGGTATAGACCAATTTTTCCAAACAGCTCTTAAAGTGGGAGTTGTGATAGAGGCAGAAGAAGTGCCAAAAAGTAAAAAACTCCTACTACTTCAAGTAGATGTAGGAGAGCCTAAGCCTCGTCAAATAGTAGCAGGGATAAAAGAGTGGTATAGTGCTGAAGATATATTAGATATGCAAGTATGTGTTGTAGCCAATCTCAAACCAGCTAAACTGATGGGACTTTTGAGTGAGGGTATGCTATTAGCTGCCAAAGATAGAGATGGATTATGTATGATTACTCCACAAAAGCCCAAAACGGCTGGAACACCAATAGGTTGATAGAATGAAAATAGAAGATATAGTAAACCTCACAGAGGGAATACTCACAAACATACCAAAAGTACAGGCGATTGAATCTGCTACTGTATATTACTCCAAAGTAGAACAT
>WFMX01000252.1 GCA_015488875.1 Campylobacterota bacterium
ATAGATCCAAGTTTTTGAACTCATCTAGCTTCACTACACTGCCTATCTTGTCTATCTCTACACCATCATCTATGGCTTTAAGTATCCCATCTTTTACACTATGTAGATATCTCTTTTGCATAGTGGTCGCATTACGGTCAGTAATATGTCCATGTCCTGTTATGATGATATCAGCATCTATGGCATCTATCTGTTTGATGGCCTCTATGGAGCCGATTACAGAACCATCTCTAAGAGATGTCAATCTATCATTGAATACCAAGTCACCCACAAAGAGAGACTTTTTGCTTGGTATATAGACTATGAGGTCACCATCAGTATGTGCCTTAGGCACAAGCTGTTTCACTACAAACTCTACATCGCCTAGCTCAAATTTATACTCTTTTTCGACCACCTTGTCTAGCTTGACTATTTTTGTACCTGCATATTGATCTTTGCTGAGTATCCTCTCCATTCTTGTGGTATCGCCACTATGGATATTTTCATCATAGCTCTTAGGGCCGATGATCAGACTACCCATATCTTTGTAGAAACTATTGCCTAGCCAATGGTCGTCATGGTTGTGTGTGTTGATGACATATTTTACTGGTTTTTTACTGATCTTTTGCATTTCGTCATAGACTTGTGAAGCATATCCAAAGGTGGGACCGCTATCTATGACGACGAAACCATCTTTTGTCTCCACAAAACATGTATTGACCATGTTCCCGCCATTGGCTTTGGTGATCTCTTCGGTCGCACCAAAGAGACAATATATATCTTCTGATACTTTGGTCGGCTTCAGATGATAGTCATAAGCCGACAAGATAGTAGTAGCAAAAAGAGCTAATGCTACAAATCTCATACTATCTACTAGAATAGGTAGTTTATCTCAAGACGATACTCATTGTATGATGTATCTATCTTGCCTGTATCGCCTGGATCAGCATTTACTATACCTAAACGACCCTTGAGATATAGTTGACTTGTCATCTTGTATACTGCATCGAAGTGCCATACAGTACTATCTGCGGCTACTTTCTTAGCATCATCAAAATCTTGGATAGCATATCTCAAGCTCAATGTCAAGTCGCTGATAGGCTTATATACACCTCTTATCAAGATAGTCTCTGTGTTTGAAAGCCAGTTGTACTGTGCCATCGCTCTAGTGAAACCACCAGTAGGGAAGCCTCTCCATGGAGCTACGATATCAGCCTTGTCTCCAACTTTTGAGTACCCTAGTCTGAAGAAACCTTTTTTGTCAGGCATCATCACATCTAGTCTAGCCATAAATAGATCACCATCTAGCGAGCCCAATACACTAGGATCGTATCCCACTAGGCTTTTGCCAAGTAGGTTGTTGTCTCCTGCTACTGCTCCACCACCATCATCCATCTGATAGAAGTATCTAAAGCCAGGTCTCACTGCCCAGCCATTGTCAAAGGCTACTTTGTAGTGAGCCTCTAGTACCAAATCCTTCACTACACCTGGTACTTGCAGGTAGCTTAGGTTTGCTTTTAGGTTTTTGACAGCTTTTGTCTGAAAATCTGCTACGATTAGATCGTGATCAGGATCCTCACCAGCTGCTATAAAGTTCTCATAGCTTAGACCTCTATGGACTGCAGCATCATCATTGTTGCCCCACTTTTCACCACTCTCATCTTTGAATGTGATGACATCATGTGAAGTAGTGTGGTCTCTGAGCTTTTGAGCAGTAAAATATGCTATTCTTAGCTTAGTCTTGTCGTAGACTTTTGCCGAAGCACTCACACCATCAAATGTATTTGGTATCATTTTTGTATCATTGGAAGCGGTAAATACTGACTCGAAGAGTTGTCTACCAGCTATGATATCAAAAGTACTATTTTTGTACTCAAGATAGGCTTGACCCACTACATTCATACCCCAGTTGCCAGTCTGCTTGACTTTGAGACGACTGAAAGTGTCTTTACCAGCTTTGACAAACTTCACTTCATCGCTATCCATGTTGTAAAATCCAGGATTTTGACTAGTATATAGACCCACAGTACCAGCAAATCCACCTAGGTATGCTGTTTTATAGATGAGACTACCGCCTATACCCATAGCATTGTCATCATGTAACTTATCTGTTTCACTTGACCAATCCCATTTGAAAGCATTTGCTCTCAATCTACCATAAAATACACCTTGTGAGAATAGATCGCCTATGTTGTCCACTTCACCTGGTAAGACATTGTATTTGAGCGTCATATTTCCTTTGAGTTGCTGTTTTGGCTTCTCATTTTTGACTACCTTTACAGGTTCAGGTGCTGGAATCACATCCCCACCTGCCATAGCTGATGAGCTGATGAGTATCGCGGTTGTCGCCACTATACTTAGCTGTACACTTCTCTTCATTTTTTCTCCTTGCTTTATAAAAAGTTATAATTTCATATCATATAACTTTTTAATTTAACTCTCACTTATATTGCTGAAAATATTAACACTTTGCCCCAACTGATGGACAGCCACAATCAAAGTCTAAAACTTTGACATTAGACTCTATAGCTATATCTATCGTCTTCTTTTCTCTGATGTAGTCACTAACTATCTCATAAACCTCTCTTGTTTTCTTCTCATCTAAGTTTTCGCCTACATTTTGTAGATTTCCACCCCATGATGAGACTTTATAAGTTTTCTTGAGATCTATCGGTTTGCCACCTATCATAAAGTCAGATATCCTCTTGCCTGATGGTGCAGATATCTTGATGCTGTAGCTAGCTCCTGTGAGACGGCTCATATCGCCACCCTGTTGGAGTAGAGGATTGGCATTGAATACATTGTCAGCTATATCCTCCATGAGCTTGGCGATCACTTCACCCTTGAGTTCAAATGTGTATACTTCAGGATATGTGATAGCCGTCATCTCATATACATTGTCTTTGAGTATCTTGTCATTTGGTAGAAGTGTAGTACCCCATCTATAGCCAGGCGTGAAGACTATATCAGATTTCATCTCTTTTTGGATAGCTTGACCTATGAGGGAGTCAAATGTGGAGTAGAATGTATCTCTCTTGTACAGTATGCCTTTTGTAGTACCTAGCACCTCATTCAGCTCTTTGTCAAATGGTTTATAGGCTTTTGCTACTAGATCTTCACCTGCCTTGTCTGCTGGTATGAGGTTGGACGCTACTGGCATGAGTTTGAACTCATATCCAGCTACCTTTTTGTCCTTGATCTCTATATCTAGTCTGCCGATATATTTACCATGGCTTCCCGCTATGAGAATGACTGTGTCGTTGACTATGATAGGCTTCGGACTAGGGTCATGTGTATGCCCACTGAGTATGAAGTCTACACCCTTTATCTTCTTTGCCAACTCTTGGTCTACAGAGAAACCGTCATGGCTTAGCACTACGACTGCATCTACTTTCTTCTCATTTCTGAGCTCATCTACATACCCCTGTAGAGACTCATGACGAAGTGCAAAGCTCCATCCCTCTGTAAATCTTTTCGGATTGGCAGTGGATGTGAATGGAAATGATTGACCTATGATACCTATCTTTGCACCACCTACTTCTTTGATAGTGTATGGTGGAAATATAGTCTCTTCAAAGTCATCAGAGAATGGATCGTTATCTATCACATTTTGAGATATGAATTCACCCTTGAACTTCTTGATCAGCTCAAATACTCTCTCCTTGCCATATGTAAACTCCCAGTGTCCTACCATAGTATCTACACCTAGGTAGTTCTGCGCATCTACTATAGCTTCACCTTTTGTCTTGAGTGCTACAGCCGTACCTTGCCATGTATCACCACTATCTAATAGTAGTACATTTTCACCGCCTCTCTCCTTTTTGACATGATCGATGATAGGCTTCATATGTGCTATGCCACCCATCTTGCCAAACTTTTCTGCAAGCTTTGTGAAGTTGTTGTATGTGTCAAAGTATTGGTCTAGTGAACCCTGCTTGATGCCATAGTAGCTCTCGAAGCTATCGCCACATATAAAACCTGGAGTACCCACTAGGTTGGTAGCAGATATCAGCGTAGATGGTTCTCTCCAGTAGAGTGGCTTGATGTGTGCATGCATATCGCATATGTGCAGTAGTGTTACTTTGCCTTTGGGATTGAACTCTACGATATCAGAAAAGCTCAAATTCTTGATTTTCTCTTTCGTAGCTTCAGAGGCAAATAGTTCGCCTCCTCCTGCTATACTGAGAAGCCCCAAAGAGGCGGCTACTTGCATAAAATCTCTTCTATTTATATCCATCTGTATCTCCCTATCTCTTCAAGCCAGGTATGGCTATGGCTTTTTTATTCTCTTGTGCTAGTGTAGATACATAGACCTCCAATCCGACCATCTCTTTGGAGCCTATTGGTATCACCTTCAAGAGAGCATTTTTCATACACCCTTGAAATCTTCTCTGAAGTGTTCTGAGGCTAGATTTGGTCATCCTATATGCTGGCCAAGTAGCACCTGAACCCGACTTGCCGAGATCTGGCAGTGGCTGAGTACGAAGTACCATACCGACTATATCTTTGCTATGACAGCTAAGACAGCTAAGACCTCTACCACCTCTAGGTGTCTCGAATGTCTTTTTACCCAAGTCATACGAGGCTTTTATATGCTCGTCTGCATTGATATCTATAGTGAACTGCTCATCATTTGCCAGTGACTTGACATAAGCTAGCATAGAGAACATATCTTCACTTTTGAGCTTAGTCATCTTTTTGCCTTGCTCTACTTGCATTGCTTGAAGTACTTGGTCTATACCGACTACATTTCCTAGCTTCTTGATATATCTAGGAAAGCCTGCTATATACTTAGGCAATTCATCCACTTTCACACCCAAAAACTTAGCGAGAGCCTCCTCGCCACCGAGCTTCTCTTCAAAAATCTCACCACCACTCTCTACATATATATCAGCAGGGTTATTCTCTAGCATCTCAGCATACATAGCTCTATCGGCATCGCTCATAGCAAATTGTTCGCCAGAGTAAGCCATAGTAGCTATGAGTGCAAAAGGCATCAATAATTTTCTCATCTCTTATCCTTTAGGCTTAACTTTTTTACTTTTGCTATTTTTTTCACCAGTGTTGTCTGTATAATCAACTGTGATTTTTCCTTTGCCAGGCACTTTGAAATTGACAGAGAAGTAAGGATTTGTCGATACTGTCTCCCAAGTTTTCAGTGTAGTAAATGGTTTACCATCAAATGAGAATGTGACATTGTCTATGTAGTGTGCTGGCTTTATCTTGCCTGTTTTCTTATCTTTTGACAAACCTGTATCCATAGGGTGTATGACAATGAAATCTACTTTCACTATATCACCTACTTTAAACTTCTTAGGTTTGATTTTTATCATCGATTTTCGCTCTTCAGCCATTTTTTATCCTTTTACTATAATTCAACATTTCAAAGAGAGTCTATCTCATTGAACCTCTAATCTCTTATATCACAACTAAAATGACTATATCAGCCACAACCACCGATTGTCACTTTGACACTCTTTGCAGCTTTTAGGAACGAGCCATCACTCAATTCTACGAGTGATACTACCTCTTGTGTGCCACCTAGCTTCACTCTAGTAGCGAAATAACCTTTTGCATTTAGCGGAGTGAGCATCACATCTACACATCTAGCGTTACCATTTTTTGTATTGAGTATATGTATGGCTTTTACGAAATTACCCTCTTCCATTGGGTGGTCGACTTCAACTTTGACAGGTACAACTGCCCCATTTTCAGCGATCTCAGGAACTGTGAGCTTGATCTTGTCGCTATCCTTTGCCTCTTTGCCACCTGTGATAGTAGATAGAGCAGTAGCAAAATCCATATCATTTGGACCTTTCTTCTTCGCTTTTTTCTCTTCGGCGTTTAGCAATACTGGTGTCGCAACTACTGCTGATGTCAATAGCATACCTTGTACAAAACTTCTTCTTTTCATTCTCATTCCTTTTTATTTTTTTTCTGATACTATATATGAAGCTATATCACAAATCTCTTTTTCGTTGAAGAGTTTAGTGGTTAGATTGACTGTCATATGTGTATTTGGATTGTCTATTCTAGGGTCTGCTATCTTTTGATATACAAAGGCATGGTCTCTAGTCTTTGTGTCTATAAATGTAGCTTTATATTTGCTCAGATCAGGACCTATATTTCCAGCACCCTTCGCACCCTCTATGTTGTGACAAGCTACGCAGTTACCATACTGCTTTGGTTTCTTGACCATCTTGCCATCTTTACCTTTTTTCTCGACAAACTTAGCCAAACCCTTAGGTGGTGTAGCTTTTGCCTTTTTGCCATTGAGATTGTGAAAGATATATTTTCCTCTAGCTATAGAGTCTTTATCTGTAGAGATACACCCTTTAGGCATCGAATATTTTTGTGCGGGCTTGAGCAAATCTTTCTCTATCAGCTTACTGGCATCTGGCATTGAGTATGCTTTGGTCATGTCTGTTGCATTGAGCAAAACAGTTGTAGATAACACTGCCACTACGCAAGAGATACGAGTCATTTTGTTGTACATATACACTCCTTTTTTATCTATATCGACAATCATACCAAAGAAGTGTAAAAATATTGTAAAATAATTTTAAACGATAGGGGTCTGGTGATTTGTGATGCGTGGAGCGTAGCGGAATGCATCGCAATCGCCTGACCTCGGCTACACTGCAACACCGTTATATCTCAGCCGAGGTCGAACAATTTCTATACGAGGACACAGCTTCCGTTCGCTTCGCTCACGAAACCAATGTCCCCTAATTATTAGAC
>WFMX01000253.1 GCA_015488875.1 Campylobacterota bacterium
GCAAAAAATATAAAAATAGGAAATAGTAATATAAAAAGGTATCTTGATGCCGTTTGTATATCAGGGGATATGGATGTCATAGCACCACCACCTATGCCGATGATGGCAAGCAGTATCAAAACACGCAATGCCTCATCATCTATATATGGCAAAAAGAGCAGACCGATGCTACCTATTAGCGTAGCAGTTATATAGGATTTTATTATAAACTTTGTATGCCATTTTCTACAAGAGTTTCTATAGTCATTTTCCAAATATACATGTGCATCATATAGTCTATTTATCAAGAGACCCACAAGCAGTACAAACCAACTATACAGTATCTGCCAAGGTATCTGGTCGACAAGTAGTGCAAATAGCAGTATGGTTATCAATAACAGTGTGGACAAACTCTTTTTTGTATTTATATATAGTTCACTCAAAAGTTTATGCTTTATGACACTATCTAATTCTCTAAAATTATTTTTAATTATTTTTATTTGTGATATTTTCATCATAGCAAATTTTACACTATTTTATATGTCAACCATTTGAAAATATTTTATATTGTGCTATTATGCTAAAAAAATTGTATTTTCAGTACCAGCAACCCACTCTTTTGTCAAAAAGTTGATTTGAATCCATCTCTACACACTATCTACACGAACGATAGATACAATATATTTCACATTTAGAGCTTCTAAATCTCTATCAGAAAGGTAAAATATGCGAATAGTACTCATATCATTGGTAGTCGTGACATTGACATATGCCCAAAGCATAGACCAACTCATAGATAGATCACTAAAAAATCATCAATCACTCAAATCTATAGAGTTAAGGCTAAGTGCTAGTGATGATTATATAGCCAAGAGTCAAAACTATGACAATCCAAATATCTCTCTTACTATGAACGATATACAGTTTGATGATATCAGTAATCGTTCACTAGAGCCTATGCAATGGACAGCGGTCAAGGTCAAACAAAAATTTCCATGGTTTGGCAAGTTAGATGCTAGACGAGAGTATCAAGAGTCGAAGAAAAATATCGTTTTTACTTCATTAGAGTCTGCCAAGGTAAAACTAGCAGAAGCTATCAGGGTAAATGCTTATACTGTAGATGAGATAGATAGCCGTATAGAGGTACTGCAAAAGTATGAGAGGGTTACCAAAGAGAATATAGATCTCAATACAGCCTATACATCTACACAGCCAAATCGACATAGTGGAATAATATCTGCCGAACTGACACTATCGAACATCAAGATACGCATAGAAAAACTCAAAGCTATCAGAGAGATAAAAAAGTCCCAATTGGAGTATCTAGTACAGGACAATATAAAAAGTATAGATATCAGCGACTCTATAATACAACCAAGGTCACTCAGCAGATATTTGAGGAGAGCTGATAAAAATAGAGCCTATCAAACAAAAAAGGCAGAGACCACTGTAGCAGAAGCCAAAAGTAGAGTATCCGATCTAGAGAAATATGCAGACCCATATGTGGAGATAGGATACTTTGACCGTAGAGAGTACAACAACTATGCAAGTATAAGTGTGGGTATGTCTATGCCTATCTATGGCTCCGAGACTCTTGCGTCAGAAGCTGCACACAAAGAGGCTCTCTCTGCCCAAAGCGAAGCTATAGACTATAGACACAAGATAGAGAGTCAGATCAAAGGAGTATATGCACAATTAGTGGAGTCATATCGCATCTATAGCATCATAAAAAACGATAGTCTACCGCAGATAGAACACTCATTTGAGCTAAATAGTGCATCTATACAGAGCGGGGGAGATCTCTTTGCTTATGTCGATATACTCAGGCAGAAGCTTGTGTTAGATGAGCAACTCATAGTAGCAAAAGCCAACTATCTAAGGAGAAAGTCGAAACTCAAATCACTTATCGGTGAGATAAGGTAGGGTCTGGGTACGCCTGTCGAAAAATCCCCATCAATCCATCCAATCCATTTCAACTTTTTGGATATATAGAAACGATAGGGGTCTGGTGATTTGTGATGTGTGGAGCGTAGCGGAATGCATCGCAATCGCCTGACCTCGGCTAAACTGCAACACCCTTATATCTCAGTTGAGGTCGAACAATTTCTATAATTCGCTTCGCTCACAAAACCAATGTCCCCTAACTGCAACACCATTATGCTCCAGCCGAGGTCAGGTTATAACGATTCACTCCACTCCGTTAC
>WFMX01000254.1 GCA_015488875.1 Campylobacterota bacterium
AAGACAACATCAAACTATTTGTTCCAAAACTTGTCAATAAAGCAGATGGAGAGTATGCAGGAGTGCTATCAAATGCTAATGGTGACCACACTTATCCATATCTAGATATCAATGGAGCTACTTTTACAGTCCATGACTTTACTTCATTGAATACCAAAGACGATTCCATGTTTGTAAGATGTGTAAGAACAGTGACCAACTATAAACCTACTAGTGGAGGAGGTCTTATACCTTAGTTCGTTCCCATCCGTCCTAGGCTGGAACGAACCAAAGACTATAGATAGTAGGATACAAGAGGGGATATTGGATTTTGTGAATAGAGTGAATGAAAGCTGTGTCCCCATATAGTGATCGCTTGACTTTGGTTGAAACATGAGTTTATTTGTGCATTTTCGACAGACTAGACTAGGACGCTATATATCGAAAATGATTATAGAGAGTGAAGCGGTAGAACCACTTACTCACAGCTGAAAATATGAAAAATATCTAGTTAGTATGGTTTTGACTCTACTATCTCTATACACCTTACTCTCTTTCAATTTATCCTGAAATTTTGGATCAGCTACATGTGGAGCATGCCAAGTATGATAAACGATATCATCTGCTATTTTAGGTTCTATATATTTTTTGACAAAATCATAAATGCTATTATCGAATGATAGTGCTTTTACTGATTGTTCTTTGATCTGTTCCGCAATACTATCGGCTAGTTGCTCCATCGTAATATCGGTCGCTTTCGTAGACAAGAGTTGGAGTATTTTTTTGATAGGTAAGCGGTATGATGTATGCCAGCCACTTTGGCTAAAGAGAGCAAAAAATTTATCTTTAGTAGATGACTCCACTATCGCTCTATTTTTGATATGATACTTTGCATCAAGATACTCCAATCTTTTCAGTACCTCTGCGTAATTACTCTCATCTATATTTTTCATATCCAAGCAAATCTTATCTATAGATTTGGGATCGATCCTAGTGATAAACTCCTCTAAGTTCAATCTATCTTTTACCTCACTATCTCCCACTCTGAAAAGTGCATCACCCTTATCCTCAAACCCCACATTGACCTCAAATGACCTAAAGCCACTACTCCATATATCTTTGAGTTTACCTACGGAGTCGACTCTAGCAGGAAAGATGCGTGATGATTGGTTGGTATCTATGAGATATCTACTATTTGTTTGTTGCCAATAGAAATGGTTGTCTGCTTCGGCATAGTGTCTCTTGCCATGGAGTACTAATGCATCTTTGTCGTCTAGGTTGTATTTGTCCGATGACAAATCATATGTTGGATTATAATGATCGGTCTCTATGCCAAATATACCTATCAATGTATCATAGAGCAAGTCATTTGAAAAAAGCTTGCCCTTGTTCTTTATGAGAGTGTCATATCGATCTTTGTATCTCTTTTTGTAGCCATCAGTAGCCGAGAAGATCATAGGTATCTGCGTCATATCGAAGACGAAGTGGTCAGTATTGTGACCAAAGCGACCGATAATCTCTTCGGAGTGGTCAGGCATATATAGTAGAGTGCCTACTTTTACCTTTTTGTGAAGTATCTTTATCATTGATGAAACGACAAAGTCGTTGTAGCGTATAGTGTTGTCGTAGACATTGAAGAGATCGAAATCTTTTGCATTTTGACCATATCTACTCATACTTAGATCGCCTCTATAGTAAGAGTACTCTTTTTTTGGATATCTTGTCGAATAATCAAAGTGACTGCCTACTAGATGTATAAAGATAACTCTATTTTTATCACTTTTCATTCCTACTATTTTGGCTAGCTCAGCTATGAGAGTGCCGTCAAAATTTTGAATCATCACACTCTTGCCTATGGTTTTGTTGATAGACACCACATGCTTTGAGGCAGTTCCTATGATGGATACTGCATTGTCCCATGCTCCGTATATCACTTGGTTGGTAAGCCAATAGGTCTCTATCGCTGCCCTATTTAATATTTCTATAATAGAGGGGGAGTTATAATATTTTTTTTGATTATACTGATTTGCTTCAGTAAGAGCATACTCCAAGACAGAATTTGTATGTGCATGGTTGGAGTATACATTGTCAAACTTCACTATCTCGCCACTCTTTTGCATCGCCGATAGGTTTGGTGTCGTATCTCTGAGGTAGCCATACAACCCCATATGAGTTTTGTTGAGAGATTCACCTATCACCACTATATATGTCTCACCTTGTTCTTTTTTGGTGGCATTGAACTCTATTTTGTTGCTTTCCCTTTCGCTCCGCATCTTTTTAAATAGGCTCAACTCATTCGTATATTTTTGTAGCTTATCTATGGTAAAATTTGGCAACCTCAGAGAGTTAAAGCCAAATATTGCCACCATACTAAAAAGCACTATCATACCTAAAAGTAATCTGTTGTCGACATGCTCTTTTTTTGATAGTAGTTGTGCGAAATTGAGTATGACAATCAGCACTATAATGGTGGTAGCATATGCAATATACTCCAAAGGTATAAATGAGGATATGAAGCTTGTCGCTTCGGAACTGTTGGTCTGAAAGAGTGCATAGAGTGCCTCCTTGGAGAGACTCTTGCCGAAACTGTATCTATATATGATAAACATCATCGGTAGAGCTATCGTGACAATATATAAAACAGAGGTAAATAGAGGGATGATTCTCTTAAATTTTGAGTGCCTAAAGAGCTGATAGAGAGCTATGCATAGTGCCACTATTGCTAGTGTGATAGCCATATATGCAGATAATATCTCGATAGTCATAGAGCCAAAGCTTACTCTCTCTGCCAAAGATAATAAGAGAAAGGTCATATAAGAACTTATGAATATGTACACATATCCTCTCTGGTAAAGGAATATCAACATAGAAATCCATGCTATAAGCATGATCAAATTTTTGACCAAAAAAAGTGGTTTTGTTGTTTTGATCTTCATAATAGCCCAATCATTGGCGGCTGAAGTATCGCTATATATCTCTAGTGTATCCCCACTCTCTAGATCTACAAAAGAGTGACCCAATACCCCTCTTGATACTAGTAGCTCCTGTTTCTCTTCGCCATTTTTTATGATATGGAAGTGCATGCTTTTTAAATTTGTGTTATTGTTTACAGAGAAGTATAGATCCAAATGTAGACTTCTAGACATTATGAACTTGACCCTTGGCGAACCATCTTGACCCAATTTAATAAAGAAGTTCTTATCCTTACTAGGTACAAATTGAGAAACAGTGTCATTAGGGTCAACTCTATCTATCTCTAAACGATAATCACCTTTTGATATTTCCCCTGTGGCTTTGCCCAAAGGCTCTGTATAGACATAAGATACCAAAATAGCTACTATAGCTACGAGCGTCACATATCTCTTGTTCATCTTTTGATCTTCAATATCTTAAATCTATTGGTCTCCGCTACTTTTTCAAAAAGATCCCTATCGTAACTGTCAAACATCATAGCCTGCACATAGAAGCTATTGTAATACTTTTCGTCTAGCCAATAGAGTTTTTGACCCCAAGTAAACATATAATTTTTAGCATCTTTATGAAATGTATAGCTAGATTTTTTCTTGAATCGGTCTGTCAACATAATAGTATTGAGTTTTGTTTTGTTGCCATCGGCATCAGTGACCATACCCTCGCTACTATCAAGTATATAATCATACCCCTCTACAAGGCTATATGTTTTTGAGAATGGCTTGACTAGTTGAGTCACTCTGTAGAGTCCATATTTGTCTGTGATATTCCTATGAAGATCTTCCGCGGCGGTGCTATACATAGTAGCGAAGTAGGTCATCATCCTCTTATGCAAAAATATATATACATCACCATTGTATTTATAATCTTTGATTTTGTTATTACCGATATATGCCAATAATTCGGTATAATC
>WFMX01000255.1 GCA_015488875.1 Campylobacterota bacterium
CAATTAGGGGACATTGGTTTTGTGAGCGAAGCGAATAAAAGCTGTGTCCTCGCATAGTGACCGTTCGACCTCTGCTAAACTGCAACACGGTTATATGTCAGCCGAGGTCAGGTGACAACGATGCACTCCGCTTCGCTACGCACATCATTGTCATCAGACCCCTACCGTTTCTACCATCCAAAAATGAGAAATAAAATATAGACTTATTTCAGCATTTTTCGACACCCTAGATCAGATCTCTCCTATATTCTCTTTGATATCTATCTTTTTGTCCTGTATAGTCAACACTTTGTCACAAAATGGCAACAATCTATCATCGTGAGTGACCATGATGATAGTCACATTCTGCTCTCTTGTGATTTTCTTGAGCATCTTTACTACACTTATGGCTCTCTCTTTATCTAGTGCAGCT
Source organism: Campylobacterota bacterium (assembly GCA_015488875.1). Taxonomy (GTDB): domain Bacteria; phylum Campylobacterota; class Campylobacteria; order Campylobacterales; family Sulfurovaceae; genus SZUA-451. The sequence continues at coordinate 413 of WFMX01000255.1, forward strand.
GTCGGCTCATCGGCTAAGATGATATCTGGATTGTTTGCTAACGCCCTTGCTATGGCTATTCGCTGATTTTGACCACCACTAAGCTCACTAGGCATACTAGTCATCTTGCTACTCATATCAAGATACTCCAAGATCTTAGCAACCCTCGGCTTGACTACCTTTGGACTCTCTTTGTTCTCATAGGGTAGCAAAGTGACATTCTCTTCGATATTTAGAAATGGTATGAGATAGTGGGCTTGAAATATAAATCCTATCTTTTTGCGTCTAAGCTCTCTGTCATCTTTGACTAGCCATCTATTGTCATAGACTACCTCATCACCGATTGTTATCTTGCCACTTGTAGGCTCTAATACACAACCGAGCATCATCAAAAGTGTAGTTTTCCCACTCCCACTAGGAGCAACAAGCCCCACGAACTCTCCCTTATTCAAAGTAAAATTTGCTCCATCTATGACGGTAATCTCACTCTCTCCTCGACCAAACTTCTTGACTAAATTCTCTATCTTCATAGATATCTCTCTACTCATCTTCGCTCCTAACCTGCTATCGCTTGTGCTGGGTCTGTCTTGATCACTTTGTATATACCAAACAAAGAGGCAAATATAGAAGATATCAGTATGATGACGAACAACACAAGGGCATCATTTGTCAAGAGCAATACCCTTTTTGGAAATACACCACTTATCAGGTGAGCAAAAATATTCCCTGATATAAATGCCAATACACCTAGCACAACCGTCTCCTCTATGATCATCATAGATATTGTAGAGTTTGGGATACCGATCAATTTGAGTATTGATATCTCCTTTATCTTCTCTAGTGTCATTGTATATATGATAAGGGCTATTATGACGACAGATACCATGATGAGTATGGCAGTAAACATACCTATCTGCTTGGATGATTTTTTTATGACCTTTTGGAGTAGCAAATCTTTTTGAGTCTTTTTTGTAAAGACCTTTTTGTGAGTACTTTGCTCTATGTTGATCGCCACTTTTTCGGGGCTATATCCATCTTTTGTCTTGGCTATGATAGCATTGACTAGATGAGGATTACTCCCTTTTATGCCTCTATTTTCATCGCTTCTTATTCGCTCATTGCTATAGGTAAACTGCAATACTTCCGCATCTTTGAGGCTAGTATATATCAGATAGTCCCCACCATTGGATACTGTATCTGTAGTGATACCTACTACCCTAAATCTATCTCGTCCTAGCTGGATATACTCACCCAATTTGTAGTTGGTCTTTTGTGATACTACGATCTCATAGTGCTGTTTTTGCAATACTCTACCCTCTATGAGCTTGGCTTTGTCTATCACCTCTATCTCTCCAAATGGGTCATATCCTACAAGCATTACCTTGAAATCACCATATCTATTTTGCATTTGAAAAGTTTGGAATGTGATAGCACCTGCAGAGGCTATACCCTCTTGGTATGATATCTGATTTTTCAAGTCTTCGTGTATCCTAGAGGCTTGTGCAAATGGACCGAGTGTATCTTGTTGGACTACCCATATATCAGCTTTGATATCATCTACCAACACCGTAGCATCAAAGACCATACCTCTATAGACACCTATCATTATGATCACGATACCTAGTAACACCCCCACGCTTATAGCAGTCGTGAGAAACTTGCTAAGCGAGTGGGTGATATCCTTGTATGCTAGATTAATCATAGTATATTTTCATACCCTCACTAAGAGATCTTTTCTTTGGGTTTGGTATGACCAATCTATCTTTTATACTTATATCTTTTGTGGCGATGGCATGGTCTGAGTATGCTAGTGCTTTGATAGGCTTGAAGTGTATGATACCATCAGATACTATCCATACCCCCTCTTGCTCTTTATATATACTCATCGCTTGAGTGGGGACTTTTACGATATCTTTGAGCTCTCTTATATCTATATCTACGATAGCTTGCTCTTGAAGATAAAAAGGTATTGGTAGCTTATCGAAGCTGACATCTATCTCTCTTTCATTGGTGACGCTATTGTTGATCGGCTTGATGTTGGATACTACGCCTTTATAGATACTAGATGATGAGCGAAGCTTTATAGAGGCTCTATCACCTATCTTGACACTACCGCTCACTCTAGTATCTATATGTGTCTCTACCCAAACATCTTTTGGATCTACAACCTCTATGAGTGTTTGATTTGGATTGATGATGGCGTAGTTGGATATGAGCTTTTTGACCACATAGCCGCTTATAGGAGATTTGATGGTATATCTCGATAGTCTCTCTTTGAGTCCCTTGAGACTCGCATTCATCTGTATCATTTGGTCATGGAAAGAATCTATCTTTGATGCAATACTCTCTACCTTCAATTTCGCCACATCTGTATTGGTTTTGAACTTTGCAAAGTTTAACTCTGATATTGCATGTTTGTGAAATAGCATTTTGTTCTTTTGAAGTATTTTGCTTTGGTATTGATATTGTACTCTTGCACTCTGCATGTCAAGATTGAGAGATTTTATATCATTTTTCAATTTTTTGATATTTGCCTCAGACTCTCGCACCTTATCTGCCAAATCCACATAATCCACCTTGGCGATAAGGTCACCATTTTTTACGAACTCTCCCTCATTTATCTCAAAGTTTGAAACTTTACCACCATAAATAGAACCGATTTTATACAAATCCTTACTTCCGACATTGCCTACACCATTGACACGAATAGACATATTGCCACTACTGGGGTATATGGTCTCAAATGTATGCTTGGGGATATATATCTTTTGGTAAAATCCCACTGCTACGATAGCTAATATCGTTATGTATATAAAATATTTTTTCATTGTGGATTATGCTCTTTCTTGATAGAGTGACAAAATGATTTTGTCTGGTTTGTAGATACTTGCACTATCTTTGTAGTGCAAGTATCAAATTGACGGATTAGGTTATTTCAGTTCACTCAAAAATGTCTCAAGTGAGTATCTCTCTCTGTACTCTGTGGTCATGATATGGATGAGTATATCACCTAAATCAGCTACTACCCAATCATCGCTCTCGTCTGAAGCTAGAAACTCTTCGCCTTGTGGCTTGAGTCCATTTTTGATATGATCAAATAGGGCTGGCGTATGCTTGCCGCCTAGTGAGTTGGCTATGACAACCCTGTCTGCTATGTAGTCTACATCATCAAGGTTGAACACCTCTATCTCTTCTGCTTTTTTCTCATCAAGTATCTTGACGATACTCTCTACTCTCTCATCTATAGTCATCTCTTTTTGCCTTTGCAATAAATTTTTTACCTCTGATCGTATCCGTATGTCTATCTCGGACAAATCTCTCTCTTCTCTGATAGATGTGGAGCTGATATCTTCATCTATCTCTAGCACTATCGAATGGGTCAATTTCGCTCTATCTACTGGAAAACCTTTTCTAGTCGCCACCACCCAAGTGATCTGCCTATCTATCCACTCAAAATTATTCCACTTATGGATCGAGGCTAGATTGTCAGCTCCTATGATGATATAGGCGACCTCATACTCTCTGCTGAGATACTCTATGGTTTCGCTACTATATGTGGCTCTACCCATGCTTATCTCATAGTCACACACTTCCACACCATCTATAGCGTCAAATATAGTATGACACCAACCGAGTCTCTGCTTTGCCGAAGCTAGCGTACTGCTCTTGAATGGATTGAGAAAAGCTGGTACTACTATAAGCCTGTCTATATCTAGTATATCCACTGCTCTTGTGACTATCTCTTGATGCCCTCTATGAGGGGGATCAAAACTACCTCCAAAGATCGCGACTTTAATCAAATAGTAACCCCACTTACAGTAAAATATATTGAATTTTATCATAAGAGAGCTTGATAACTCTATATAGATAAATTAATGCAACAAAAGAGGGGATTAATATGCGTACAATAAAAGATCTAAACATAGATGGCAAAAGAGTATTTATCCGTTGTGACTTCAATGTCCCACAAGATGAGTTTGGTAACATAACAGATGATAGGCGTATCCGTGCTGCACTTCAGACAATCCGCTACTGCCTAGATAGGGATTGTAGGGTGATACTGGCATCAC
>WFMX01000256.1 GCA_015488875.1 Campylobacterota bacterium
AACACCGTTATGCTACAGCCGAGGTCGAACAATTTCTATGCGAGGACACAGCTTCCGTTCGCTTCGCTCACAAAACCAATGTCCCCTAATCGTGAAATATGCAGATTATGATATCATCTCTCCTTGATGATGCCCTCACTATACATGATAAACAGCTCTCTGAGATCTTCTACTTCTGATATGGATTTTTTACCTATGTCGCTATCTTTGACCAATATCCTCTCTGCTTTGTGGTCTATGATCTCGTGTGAGCTAACTATATCTGTGCCGTTTTCTATGGCATCTTGGGTGGATTTGAATGGTTCATGTGATACTAGTGACATGCCTTGGGAGTTGTAGATGAGGGTGTAGCCTGCTATGCCTGTGACACCTTGATATGCCCTAGATAGTCCGCCATCTATCACTATCATCTTGCCTCCGCTTTTGATGGGACTCTCTCCCTTTTTGACCTTGACGGGGACATGTCCATTGATGATCTTGGCATCTTCTCCTAAGCCAAATTCGGATAGGATATCTATACATATCTGCTCATCATCTCTATACTCATAGTACCAATTTTTATGCTCCTGCTTGGCACTAGTGTCATCTATGAAATAGCTCTCAAAGGTCGCCATCTTACTCTTGCCAAATAGGGGCGAATCTTTACCAGCCCACAGAAACCACATCACGCCTTGACCAAATGCTCTCTTTTCGGGGTCGCTAGAGAAGTAGCCTTGTCTGGAGTAGTGGTCACAGACATCTAGTAGTTCTCTGCCCGTATAGCTCTTTTCATCCATAGGGAGAGCCAAGAATTTTCCATCTTTATTTATAGGGATGCAACCGTGGTATAGTAGGTTGTTGTTATATATGGTATATACTGCTCCTCTATCAAATAGCATTTTTACATGTCGCTGTAGCTTTTCACTTTGTAAAAAACTCTTTTTTAGTTGCTCCATAAGCTCTAGTTCACTACTACTTAGCTCATAAGGAGATGCGGAAGATAGTGTAGGCATATGGGTATCGTTGAGTTGATACTTTACACCCTCTATGGTCACTTTGGAGTTTGCTAGATCTACAGACTCAAGTATGGTTCTGCCACCTATGCCCCATTGGGGATTTTTGGATATGAGCTGTGCCTCTAGCTTGAACTGTATGATGGAGATGGCTTTGTGCATTTTGGATAGTTCTTCTACCATCTTAGGGCTGTATCTACTATCTCCATCAGATATCTTGGGCTTGAACTTTTTGCATTCATCATCATTGTAGTATTGATAAGCCAGCACAGATAGCGGACGAAGTGAGATACCGTACCCCTCCTCTAGCGTCTCAGTATTGGCATACCTCAACGATACTCTGATGGCACTAGCTATAGATGCCAAATCTCCAGAAGCTGCTGCCATCCACAATATATCATGGTTGCCCCACTGTATATCTAGTGAATGGTAACTCTCTAGCCTATCCATGATGATATGGGCTCCATCGCCACGGTCATATATGTCGCCTATGATATGCAGATGCGATACGGCAAATCTCTGTATGACTTCAGCCAATGCAACTATAAATCTATCTGCTCTCTCTAGCTCTATGATGGTCTTGATGATCTCTTCGTAATATCGACTGTTGAGATCACCATAGCCATGCAGTAGCTCTTCTATGATGGAGGCAAACTCATAAGGGAGTGACTCTCTCACCTTGGTTCTAGTATATTTGGCAGTCACTACTTTGGTAAGTCGTATGAGTCTATATAGATTTATCTCATAAAACTCATTTAGCTCACTACTCTCTTGTGTCGTCTCTTGTTTTGCCTCTATCACTTCGGTGGGGTAGTAGACAAGTGTGGCGAATTTCCTCATCTGCGATGAACTCATCTCTTTTAAAAATGTCTGCTCTATCTTGCTCTTGATGACTCCTGAACCGTTTTTGAGGACATGAAAAAATGGCTCATACTCTCCGTGGATATCTGACAAGAAATGTTCTGTCCCCTTAGGTAGATTGAGCTCTGCTTGTAGGTTGATGATCTTTGTAGATACTCTATTGCGGTTTGGGTACTCTCTCGATAAGAGTTTGAGATACTTTAGTTTCTCGTCTGATATTTGATCTATATTTTTTCTATCCATTGTGGTCACTCCTCTATGTCTAATCATAAGTATAATACCCAAATGTTTATGAAACATTAGTAAATAAGACTTTGTAACCTATAGTAATATATTTATCTTTTATCGCTGTCGATTGAGATATATCAACAAGATATGATATGAGCTTACTATAATGTTTTGAAACATATCAAACCGATGGAGTACACAACCTATGCAAGATGAACTACTATACCACATGCAAAACTCATTTCCTATGGTGGAGAGACCATTTCACATATTGGCAGATGAGCTAAACAGCACTCCTCAAGAGGTGATAGCTCTAGTCCAGCAACTCAAAGATAGCAAAATCATCAGACAGACCTCTGCTATATTTGATACCAAGAGATTGGGTTACAAATCATCTCTAGTAGCGTTCAAAGTCTCAGTAGATAGAGTAGATGAAGCAGCAGAGATCATCAATGCCCACCCAGGAGTAAGCCACAACTATCTCAGAAACCACGATTACAACATATGGTTTACTATGGCGGTAGAGCCACGAAGCAAGTTTGGACTAGAGAAAACCATAGAGATATTGGCGAAGGAGTGCAGGGCGGATGACTTCATAGTCTTACCGACTCTCAAGATGTTTAAGATATCGGTCAAGATGGACACTACAGGCAAGAGAGCCAAAAAAGAGAAACTCAAAAAGTTGGCATTCAAAGAGATAGAGTTGACCAATAGATATATAGATGTCATCAAAGAGTTGCAGAAAGATATCAGTATAGTAGACGAGCCGTTTAGAGAGGCTATTGAGAGATTGGACATGAGCTACCGAGAGTTTTTTGATATCGCAAACGAACTCAAAGAGAGTGGAGTCATGCGTAGATTTGCTACTATACTCAACCATCGTAAGGCTGGATTTGGAGCAAATGCCATGAGTGTATGGGTGGTGCCAGAGGAGAGAGGAGAGGAGATAGGTCAGCAGATGGCTAGCTTCTCAGCTGTAAGTCACTGCTACTTAAGGCCTAGCTATCCAAACTGGAGATACAACCTCTTCGCCATGGTACATGCCAAGAGTCAAGATGAGTGCGACTCACTCATAGAAGAGATGGCGAAAGAGAGTGGACTTACTGAGTATGGCAAGCTCTACTCTACTGTAGAGTTCAAAAAGCAGAGACTAGTATATTTTGACGATGCGTTTGAAGAGTGGGAGCGAAACCACCTAGAGAGAGCCAATGAAGAGATTGTAGAGGAGTCAAAATGAATCAACAAGCATATCAAGCGATATTGGATAGAGATTATAAGAGGGCATTTGAATTATACAGTGTACTACAGCAGGAGGGTGATCCTGTATCATACTACTATCTAGGGTATCTATACTTCAATGGATTTGCCGTAGAGAGAGATCTATCGAAGGCTCATGCACTATACCTAGAGTCTGCGACTAGAGAGGTACCACTAGCACAGTTTGAAGTGGCAGTTATGTTTGAAAATGGTGATGGGTGCAACCAAAATTACTCAGAAGCTGCCTTTTGGTATGAAGAGGCAGCCAAAAGAGGCAACATGGATGCTTACAATAACTTAGCGGTTCTTTATAAGGAAGGTCTAGGAGTAGAGCAGGATTATAAAAAAGC
>WFMX01000257.1 GCA_015488875.1 Campylobacterota bacterium
CGACTAAGCTCCTTGGACAGCTTGATCCTCTGGGCTTCACCACCACTTAGGGTCGTGGCATTTTGACCTAGTGTGATATAGTCTAGTCCTACGGCTACTAGCGTGTTGAGCTTGACTGCTATAGCTGGTATGGCTTTGAAAAACTCTAGTGCTTCGCCTACACTCATAGCCAAAACTTCTGCTATATTTTTGCCTTTATAATAAACCTCTAGCGTTTGGGCATTGTATCTAGCACCACCGCAAGTATCACAGCTCACCATCACATCAGGCAGGAAGTGCATCTCTATCTTGATCTGCCCATCTCCACTACACTTCTCACATCTACCGCCCTTTACATTGAAGCTAAATCTACCTATCTTGTAGCCTCTTAGCTCCGCCTCTTTGGTCTGAGCAAAGAGCTTTCGTATCTCATCCATCACACCTGTATATGTGGCAGGATTGGATCGTGGCGTACGACCTATGGGGCTTTGGTCTAGGTATATTACTTTGTCAAGCTTATCTAATCCTACTATCTCTACACCATCTACTTTGTGGACTTTTCTGGCATTGTTGAGTATCTCTCTAGCTACTGGCAGTAGGGTCTGTAGTATGAGGGAGCTTTTACCACTTCCACTCACTCCTGTGATACATACAAGATTGCGAAGAGGTATCTTGGTACTGAGGTCTACTATATTGTTGAGTGTTACATTTTTGATCTCTATCCAATCTACCTGAGGCTTGTCATGGCTATACTCTATGGATTTTTTACCATATAAGTAATCGGCTGTTAGGGTCTTGGCTTTTTTGAGCTTCTTGGCATCGCCAGCGAAGACTATCTCTCCACCGAACTCCCCAGCACCTGGACCTATATCTACTATATAGTCTGCGGCTAGTATGGTCTCTTTGTCATGCTCTACCACTATGACTGAGTTGCCTTTGTTTTTGAGTGAGTTGAGCGTACGGATGAGTTTCATAGTGTCTCTCTCGTGTAGTCCTATGCTAGGCTCGTCTAGTACATACATTACACCCGTAAGCCCTGAGCCTATCTGTGAAGCTATCCTTATCCTCTGTGCCTCACCGCCTGATATACTCCTAGCATCACGGCTAAGTGTGATATAGCCCAAACCTACATCATATAGGAAAAATAGTCTCTCTTCTATCTCTTTGAGTATGGATTCGGCTATGGTTTTTTGCTGTTTTGTGAAATGTGAAAAGTTCTCTTTCTCTGCAAAATATCTATAACTCTCCTCTATGGGTAGATCTATTATATCGGCAATATTCTTGCCCTCTATCTTGACCGCTAGTGATCGTGGGCGGAGTCTGTGTCCGTTGCAGTTGTCACATATCTTTTCGGTCATATACTCCGCTATATCTTTCTCATCGCTAAACATATCATATGCGAACTTTACTACGCCAGACCACTCCCTCTTGAGCGAGTGCCGTTTCCATGTGAACTTGACCTCTTTGGGATTGCCATAGAGTATCGCCTTTTTCTGATGCTCCTCTAGCTCTGCGTATGGCTTATCCAATGGTATATCATTTTGCTCACAAAAGGCATTGAGAAACTTCGCATAGTAGCTTTTGTTGAAGCCATACATTATCTTGATAGCACCTTTTTCTATGGTCGCCTCTTGGTCTATGATCTTTTTGAGGTCTATAGCATATCGTATGCCTAGTCCATCACAAGTAGGGCAAGCCCCTTTTGGGGAGTTGAAAGAGAATGAGACAGGCTCCAATGGCTCAAAGCTAAGCTTACAATCAAAACATGCCAAATGTTCAGAGTAGTGGATGTGTGACCTATCTATGCCCATCTCTTCATGGTTGAGTAGCTCTAACTCTACCTCTCCATAGCTCTCTTTGAGTGCCTTTTCGACATCTTGACCGATGCGGTCACGGCTCTCCTCTTTGATGACTACCCTATCTACCACCACTTTGATGGTATGCTTCTTGGTCTTGGATAGCTCTATCTCTTCATCGAGTCGTACCATCACACCATCTATCATGGCCCTTACATAGCCTTTGTGGCGGAGAGACTCTATGAGGTCAGCATAGCTACCCTTTTTTTCTTTGACGAGTGGAGCTAGTATCACTAGTTTGAGTCCATTTGGGAGTTTGAGTACCTGCTCTATGACATCACTAGCAGACATAGAGGAGATAGGTTTGCCACACTCATGACAGTGTTGTTTGCCTACTCTTGCATATAACAATCGAAGATAATCATATATCTCCGTGATAGTTCCGACTGTGGAGCGAGGGTTTTTGGAAGTAGTCTTCTGATCTATAGCTATGGCTGGAGTGAGTCCATCTATCTTGTCGACATCAGGCTTGCCTATCTTGCCCAAAAACTGCCTAGCATAGCTAGATAGCGACTCTATATATCTCCGCTGTCCCTCTGCATACAGGGTAGAGAATGCAAGTGTACTCTTACCACTACCACTGATACCTGTAAATACCACTAGGCTATTTTTGGGTATCTTTAGGTCTATATTTTTTAAGTTATTCTCTTTTGCCCCATATACCTCTATCAAGTCTCTCTTCATATGATGGTTTACCTCTATTTTTGATTATTGTGATTATAGTCTTATTTTACTTCTCATGACTTGATTTGAAATATAATCCATACAATCATCTCTTTTTGACTTGTGAGTAGTCTGCCATAAAGTCATTGCACATATTTCTATCTCCATGTAGGATACCTATAGTGATATAGTCACCATAAAATAGCTCTACGCTACACTTGGAAAAACCTTTTTTGACCACTATGTCACCTATCTTTTGTTTGTTTATAGCGAGTGATTTTTCATACCCTAGAAACATACTCTTGATATACTCTATGGAGCTATCACAAGAGAGTCCTTCTCCATCCGCTGCATCATCACTTTTGTACTCTACATTGTATTTTCCTACAGAAAATGTGCATTTAGAACTTTCGACAGCTTGACCGCTGACACCTGCACTCTCTTTGGGGGTCTTCTGTTGTTCTATGGTTGCAGGAGCCTCATTGGGGCAAGGCACCACTAAATTCATGTTGCCCTTTTGTTCAAAGCACTGTCCATCAATGTTGATTATCTTTCCATATGATACCTGTCTCTTATACACATCTCCGAG
>WFMX01000258.1 GCA_015488875.1 Campylobacterota bacterium
GAAACTATTGAGTGTGATTGTGCAAATAAGGAGCTTGTGGGGTTTGGAGAGGATGATAGCTATGATATGACGGGGTGAATTGTCTAAAGTGTAGTAAGATATTGATTTAGAAAATATTACAGAACAAAAAATTAGAGAGCTATTGAAGGAGATAAAACAGTGAATCCAGTAGATAAACTATCATCCTACATCGAAGCACTTAGACCGATAATCTATATACCTACATTTGATTTCAATTCATTTTGAATCTTGCTTATCAAAATGGTGGGACAGTTGAGCCAAAAGATAGAGAGTTTATACTTCAAGAAAAAGAGCATATTGTCAAAAAAACAGGGATAGTAGAGATACTCAATTTTCTCGAGAGAATAAATGAGAGAAGTCTCCACAAAAACAGAGTCAAAAATATATGCTATAATACCCACAACAACACGGAGATGACATTTTATGGATATCAAAATAACAAACTACTGGGTATCTGTACCCAAATGGATGATAGCGAAGATACTAAGAGCTATCTCTTATATACTTGTAGGTGCTACTACAGTGGCTATCATAGGATTCATACTCTATATCAACTCCCTGCCTGATCTATCTATATGGCACACTACTATACTAAAGAGTGAATACAATAGTGACTCGAAAGTGAGTAATCTCAAAGAGTATATGGAGTTAGAAGATAGGCTATTTGATGAGTTGCATACAAAGATATATGATAAGTTGGGTGAAGAGCAAAGAAGTAACATCAACAGATATACAAAGGGTAGCTTATCTGATCCTGATAGATCGCCAATACAGTGGAATAGAACTATGGTCTATCCTAACAAAGATCCAAAAATAGGTGTATTGATGATACATGGTATGTCAGATTCGCCATATAGTCTCAATGCCCAAACGAAATATCTGAAAGACAAAGGGGCCTATGTTATCAATCTCCGTATGCCAGGACATGGTACTGTACCATCAGGTTTGGTAGAGTTAAAATGGCAAGATATGGCATCTGTGGTAGAGATGGGTATGAGGTATTTGGCGGAGCAGATAGGTGATAAACCTATCTATATGATGGGATACTCTACAGGTGCTCCATTGGCTCTCAACTATACTCTCAAAGGTATCACGGACAAGAGTTTACCTAAACCAAAAGGGCTGATACTCTATTCGCCAGCTATAGGTGTCACGACTGCTGCTACCTTTGCTGTGTGGCAGAGTAGGATGGGTCATCTGCTTGCTCTAGATAAGCTTGCTTGGACAAATATAATGCCAGAGTATGACCCATATAAGTATGGTTCATTTTCGGTAAATGCGGGAGATCAGGTATATAGACTTGCCATAGAGATACAGAAGCAGTTGGATGATATCAGTAGAGATACATCACTACTAAGCAAGATACCTCCTATATTGAGCTTCGCTTCAGCTGTAGATGCTACCATAGAGGTACCTGATATCATCAACAAACTCTACAATCGTCTACCAGATAACAATAACACCTTGGTGCTATTTGATATAAATCACAACTATCAAGCGACACAACTCATATCGCCAAAAACTGAAAAGTCCATCAAATCTCTACTATCTTTTAAAGAGAGTCATAATTATCAAGTAGATATCATCACCAATAGAGTAGAAGAGAACAAGCCCAATCTAACGCAAGTTACTTTAGATAAACTAGGCAATATCCATCAAAAAAGATTGGATTTGAGGTGGGCAAAGGGGGTATATTCACTATCTCATCTAGCTATACCGATAAGCCCCTATGATAAAGTATATGGAGATATTGTGGATAAAAATTATAATGGTATCAGATTGGGTAGTGTGGTGTCGCATGGTGAAAATGGTGTATTGGCTATACCTGCCAATTATCTACAAAGGCAGAGATGGAATCCATTTCATAGCTATACGAGAGGTAGAGTTTTGGATTTTGTAGGATTTGAAGATAAGTAACCATAAATTAACCATCATTTAGCTATCATTTGCGATTAATTTTTACCTAAAATGGAGCGGTTGTATGAATGAAGCTAAATATATATGGATGAATGGTAAAGTGATAGATTGGAAAGATGCTACAACTCATGTACTCTCTCACACGCTACACTATGGCAATGGAGTCATAGAGGGTACAAAGGCGTATAAGACAGATGATGGATATGCCATCTTTCGACTCAATGACCACACCAAAAGACTAAAAGAGTCTGCAAAGATGACTCTCATAGATATACCATATACAGTAGAAGAGCTAAATGAAGCTCAGTTGGATCTACTTCGCAAAAATGAGTTCAAGGGTGATAATGTATATATCCGCCCTTTTGCGTTTCTAGGCTATGGAGTGATGGGAGTATACCATGTAGACGCACCTGTAGAGACGGTGATAGCAGCTTGGGAGTGGGGTGCATATCTCGGTGAAGATGGACTCAAAAATGGTATCAAACTAAAGATAGCATCTATGACAAGAGCAGGAAATACCTCTAGTATGGGTAAAGCCAAAGCTACAGCCAACTATCTCAATAGCCAAATGGCTAAGTTTGAAGCTATAGATTGTGGCTATGACGAGGCACTGTTGCTTGATGATCAAGGCTATGTAGCAGAGGCTAGCGGAGCTTGCTTTTTTATGGTCAAAGATGGAGTATTGATATCTCCACCAAATGATAATTCATTGGAGTCTATCACGCAGAAAACAGTCATAGAGATAGCCAATGATATGGGATACGAGGTAGTAAGACGCAAGATTACACGAGAGGAGCTATATGTAGCTGATGAGGCATTCCTCACAGGTACAGCAGCAGAGATCACACCAGTACGCAATATAGATGCCAGAATCATAGGCAAAGGCAGTTGTGGTGAGATCACAGAGGTGATACAGAGTACATATTTCGATATAGTCTTTGGTCGTAATGAGAAGTATAAACACTATCTCACATATATATAATAGACATCTTGCAAAACTCGGAAGTGATGCTCTAGCTTCACCATTTGATGAGGTTAAAGCCCAATGTCAA
>WFMX01000259.1 GCA_015488875.1 Campylobacterota bacterium
AATAAGGACATTTAGACTTCTAAGTGGAAACTCTTCTAGTCTTTCTATAGATTTAAATCCCATAATTGTCAAAAATTCAATAGGCTTTCTTCTGTTCATAGTATACTATACTTTATGTTCTGTGATATTTCTAAATTTTTCATTATATTCTCGTTTGAAATTGATGTATTTATTATGCCCTTTTTGATATTAAAGGAGTGTAATCTCCAGACAATTTATATTATATTGAGTTGATTCCCTCACCTTTTTCACCATTCTCATCAAAGGTAACTATAGCTCTAAAACTCCTCCAAATAAGTGAGATAATTATTAGCTCCAATATCAGGAGAGCGACATGTAGATAGTAGACTTGGTCTTGGTTGTTTGTGATGCCGTAGTGGTCTATGACCTTGTAAAATATATAAGATATCACCATACCCAATAGATATCCCAACTGCTTAGCGGTATCTACTCTAGTGAGCAGTTCATCGCTAGATAGAAGTAGGGTCTCTGCACGCACTAGGTAGCTACCAAAGACAAATGTGATCTGATACCCTATATAGACCAACAGTGCAGTCTGATAAGTGTATGGATAGAGTAGGAAATAAGCTATTGCCAATAGAAGTACTATCTCCACCATGATAGATATACGAAAAAACCATAGAGCGTTGAGTATATACTTGTATGCCCTAGCTACTGCCAACATTGCAATGGCCATAGAGACACCGCCTATGGAGTAGACTGAAGGCTCTATAGGTGCATAGATGGTAAATATAGCTCCGACACTTATGCCCAAAAATAGTGAATTGGCAAACTTGTATCGTATGAACCATTGGGGTATCAACTCCATCATCTTTGTCATCTCTATTGCCTCAACTCTACTGCTCTATCCATCTTCATTAGATAGTTTTTGAATTTGACTGTAGTCACTACTGTTTTGGCTATAGGATTCTTGCCTTTCATAGCTCCCCACACTGTGTGTATCATATAGTGTTCACCTTTATATTTGCCTAGATATAGCATGATATGCCCCTTGAGATGTAGTAGTGTAGTGGCAGGTTTGGCATATCTATCTAGTGCTTCTGATCTCTTGATCATACTGCCACCAAACTCTATAGATGGCCCTATGAATCTCCCTGTGGATGCTTGTTCTTTTGAGTTGCGAGGCAGAGTGATGCCAACTGTACCATATACCTCTTGCAGAAATTTGGAGCAATCCTGCTCACCAAACATACCACCCCAGCCATATGGTGCATTTAGTAGTTTAAATGCCTGTTTTATGATGTTGTTGGCAGTATAGGATAGATACCCTATAGATAGGTCACTCTTAGACATCGTAGCTTTTTGGAACCTCACTCTACCATCATCATCCCTTGTGGGTATGACTATGTTTGCGATATCATCCACTGTACCTAATAGTGGCAATCTCACCCCCATCCGCACAAAGTCACGATACTTGCCATCTACATATATAGCATTTTTAGGATTTGTAGTGATGATGAATTTTTTGGATTTGGATATCTGTAGCATCTCTCTTCTACTTGATATAGCTATATCCTCTACTCTGACCCATCCGTAGCTAGTGGGAGATAGGGCAAAATACCACTTGCCATCTCTACTTATATGTAGTATGGCTAGAGCTGTGCCTATGTCAAGAGCTGCATTTTGATTGCGGTCAAAGTAGTGCTGTGATGACTTTTTGAGTAGTGTATCTGAAGTGGGCATGACTCTTTGTAGGGTATACTCTGTAGTGAGGGCATATCTAGTGATGATAGAGCCATCAGATATAGCATCACGATTACAATTATCACCTATTTTGTTGAGATAGTACTTGTCTAATGGTTTGCCATCCTCATGGTAGAGTGCCCTAGTGAGCAAAAACTTTTTGAGTTTGTCTAGTCTAGCGATAAACCACTCTGATGAGTAGCTAGCATTGAAGTCATATGGCTCTATGACTGAGCCACTATCTCTATATGTGACCTTGTTAAATCTTTTGATTTCAGATCTATCCATTATCACTCTATTAGGTTGATCTATCTTGTCTATCCAAAAATCTGCTATGTTGATGCCTCTATAGAGTTTTGTATACTCTACTTGCGAGAGGGTGTCACTCTTTTGGTATGGCAACGATGAGACCACCCAAGGAGCCACACTATCTACACTCTTTGCGATTGATGACATGATAGCCATGCTGAGACAGAAGATAATTATGTATATTTTTTTCATAAAATATTATATCAGATTGAGTTTATAGTGGAGACATAGGCGAAATGAAAAGATAGATATTTATAGTATATATGTGATTAAAATTATATAACTATAAAAAGATGCATCATCTCAATATCTCACCATACTTTTCATTATATCCCTTTTTGATGCCCTCTGCCAATTGATGTACGCCCATGGCATAGTAGCTACTGTGGTTGTATCTAGTGATGACATGGAAGTTTTTGGTGCCATACCATAGCTCATCATAGTGAGTTCTTTTGAGCTTGATGAGGTGGACTTTTCCTTTGTAGTTGAACTCCTCTCTAGGCTCTATATCTTTGAGCGATGCTCTATTGTATTTGTACTTATATCCTGTCTTTTTGGCGTGATATCTGTTGCCTGGATATGAGACTCTAGTGGCAACTAGCTGACCTCGTCTCCATCCGTGTCTTTTGAGATAGTATGCTACACTACCTATGGCATCTGCATCATCATTCATCCGCTTTTTGCCGTCATGGTTGAAATCCACAACAAATATCTTGTAGTTACTAGGCATAAACTGCCCCAAACCTATGGCACCTGCGTATGAGCCTTTGACACCTTTGGGATCTATCCTCTCTCTCTTGGTCATAAGCAAAAATGCTTTCAGCTCGGATTTGAAAAATCTATTTCGCCTGTTTTTTTCAAATGCCAGCGTAGTGAGCGTATCAAATACGGGATATCTGCCCGCATTGTATCCGTAGTGACTCTCTATGCCTATGATGGCTGTGATGTACTCTGGCGGTACACCATATTTTCTATATGCTTTTTGGAGGGTATATCTATGCTTATGCAGATACTCTACACCCTTTGGAAATTTTGATTTGGTTACAATGATGGATTTGTAGTGGTCCCATGAGCCTATCTTTCTCTTGCTGCTTTTATGATGTTTTCTCTTTGGTCGCAACGATGGTACATATACTGCAAGAGCCTTTTTTTGATACTTGACATTTGAAAATAGCTTCTCCAATTTACTTCTACTGTACCGATGCTTTTTTACCATCTGATTTATAAAGAGTTTCACTTTGGGATTTGTAGTATAGTCCTTTGCCGATAGATCTAGTGTGAGTGATAGATATATAGATATCAGTAGTAGTGTGTATCGCATAAAATACTCTGCCTTTGTGGATGATAATTAGGATGAAATCTTACCCACAATATATCAACCAACTGTAAATGACTCTACATCTTTCTCAGAAAAACCCCACTCTCTACATGTGCTGTGTGTGGAAATTGGTCAAACATGGCAGCTTCTTCTACCTTGTGAGTGAGTGACAAACTCTTCAAGTCTCTCGCTAATGTCTCAGGATTGCAAGATATATAGATAATATACTCTATATCAGATATGAGTCCTATAGTTTCTGCATCTAGTCCAGCCCTAGGTGGATCTACCAACACAGTAGAGAAGTTGTACTCATCTAGCTCTATATCTTTTAGTCTAGTAAACTCTCTCACCCCTATGAGTGCTTGGGTCATCTCTTCAGATGAGAGTCGGACAAATGAGATGTTCTCTACACTATTTTTGAGACAATTTTCTTTTGCTGCATAGATAGACCGTTTACTCACTTCAGTAGCTAAAACTTTTTTAAAATATCGTGACAGAGGTATCGTGAAGTTACCCAATCCACAATAGCTCTCTAGTAGATCACCATAGCCTACGCACTTGGCTTGAGATATAGCCCACTCTATCATCTTCACATTTACCGATGGATTTGGCTGTGTAAAACCACTCTCGTACTCTATGTATGTCACATCTCTACCATCTATCCGTAGCACTTCTACTACATACTCGCTAGAGAGTATCACCTTTTGTTTTCGACTCCTACCTAGTATACTACAGTTTAGCAGAGCCTCTAATCGCTTCGCCTCTTCACTCCACGCATCATCTAATTTTCTATGATATAGCATAGTGATAAGTGTCTCATCTGTAGTCGTAGCCAAAAACTCTACACCAAATAGTTTGGTCTTAAGTACTTTTGAGTTATTGATCTCATCTAACAATCGCCACATTCTACTCTCTATCGCTCTTATCACCTTGGGGCATTCGGATATATCTATCTTGCCATCTTTCGTGAGATTGCCCATGGCATAGTCACATCTATCTCCACTATGCCATATGCGGAACTCACTTCTAGCTCTATAGTGGTCTTGAGGTGAGTCATATATGCTCAACTCTCCACTATAAAATGGCGAGAGTAGTCCTGATACCCTCCCTCTCTTATCTATGATTTGACTCTCATAATCCATATCATGAAGCCCACAAGAGCCACAACTTCCAAAATGTTTACACTGCAATCTCAATCCTTTAGGAAAATATCTAATAATAAATATATTTTAGCCAATATTAGCTATAATCTAATACCATATAAATAACTTCCCGTAAAACTAAATCTAGGAGGGTTAAATGCAGATAAATTATGACAATACCATAAGAGAGAGATTTATACCTATATCGTATAATGAATTGTTGGATACTGTACTTATCTACCTAGATATCAGATCAAAAGATAAGTATCATGCTCTCAAAGAGGCTCTTCATCGTTACTATCATCATAGTTTTTATATGGATCTCGTAAACATCAGAGAGAGCTATGAGCCATTCAATCCAGATAGTGACACAGTAACCAATACGAAGATAAGCGAAGATGAGTATCTCCTAAAAGAGCAAGAGTTGTATGATCAGATAGCACCTATACTCAACAATGCCAACTACGAAGTCTTGACAAAAGAGATATTGGAAGAGACTATGAATAAGACATCTCCGTATGGTGTGGAGGTGAGTGTAGATTTTGATGATTTTGATGAAGTACAACTCTACTTTCGCGGTGAGTCCATACAGAAAGATGAGGTTCCAGATCCAAAAAAATTGTACCTATCCAAAAAGAGTATATCAGAGCCTGTATATCGTAGACTCTTTATGCTTATCAAACCCAAGCTACTAGATACTAGAGCCAAAGAGATAGCAGATAGAGATGGCAAAGATATAGAGAAGGTCAAGAGTAAATTGACCAAGCAAAAACCTCTCCTCATTACAGATAAGAATAACAAAAATATCTATATAAAACTCTTCAAAAATATCCCTCATATGGATCTGGAAATGCTCTTCCCAAATACCAAAGTGAAAATGACATTATTTGATAAGGTGAAGCTAGGCGTGGTGGGTGGAGGTGGTACTGTAGGTGGTGGTGCTACTCTGATAGCCAAACTAAGCGTAGCTGCTGTAGATCCTATATCTGCTATGATGGCGGTAGGGGCTTTTGCTGGCATATTGTGGAGGCAGGTCAAAGAGGTATTTACCAGGAGGACTCACTATTTAGCTAAGCTATCACAAAAATTATATTTTCACAATCTAGATAATAATGCAGGGGCATTGAACTATATGTTGAACATGGCTCAAAACGAGGAGAGTAAAGAGACACTACTGGCATATGTATTTCTATCTCAACATAAGGATGGCATGACTATAGACGAGTTGGATGTAGCGATAGAGAGGTATGTGAAAGAGGTATATGATATCGATATGGATTTCGAGGTAGACGATGGTATAGGGAAGCTTCGCAAATTGGGGTTTGTCGTAGATAATGATGGTAAGTTAAGTGTAATAGATATAGGTGGAGCAATAGATATATTGAAAAAAAATGATACTCAGTATTAATATTGATATATTGTGTTAAAATAATAAAAAAATAATTAGGATTATTTATGAAAAATATTTTGTTAGCGATTGTACTATTTATGATAGCAGACACCTCTCTTCATGCTAGGAAAGATATGGATGTAGCTCCTGTAGTAGCAGGAAGTAGCGAAAAGGAAGTAGAAGACGACTATATCTATATCGGCATGGCATTCATATATCATCGAACATATTCTATAGAGGGTGGATGGTTTGACAATGGAGTAAAGACACAAGATGAGACGGGTGGATTTATGGGACTCGTAGGATACAATTACAATAACTATCTAGCAGTAGAGGGTAGGGTAGCCAAATCTTTTTTCAAGGAGGATTATGCCGATCTGATAAATTATTCTATATTTATAAAGCCTCAATATAAGTTTTTAGATGATGAGAGAGATAATTGCGAAGATGGGTATACCACTATATACGCACTCATAGGGTATGGTAGCGTCAAGGTCGAAGGCACAGATGGTAATGTCCCTGGACATAAAGGTGAAGATATCACCAATGGTGGTGGATTGCAGTGGGGTTTGGGTCTCAGCTACACATTTGACGATGAAGATGATGACGAAGATGAACACAATAGAGATGGAGATATCACACTATTTGCAGAGTACAATAGATTTATGAAAGACAGAGAGATACATGCTAGACTGTATCAGTATGATCTAAAATATTATGATAAACTTAGTCAAGATGCTATAGCTCTTGGTCTACACTACAGATTTTGATAGAAAATAGTTGATAGATAAGCAGATACTGCATGAATAAAAATAATAAAATTCTACAAATGCAAGAGAATGATATAGATATCAGTGCTGCTTTTAGAGTATTGATGAAGTATAAGATATCTATCATTCTTATCACATTAGTTTTTGTAGTTGTGGCATCCATAAACGCATACTTCAAACCAGATATTTATGCATCGTCAACCATGATAGAGATAGGGATAGAGAAAGCTAACTCACCCAATGATATCATAGCCCAAGCTACAGAGGGAAGTACTCTCACTACAGATACAGAGATAGGAATAATCAAGTCGAGATATTTGGCAAATTATGCTCTGAGAAAAGTTGATTTTTCACATAGATACTATGTCAAGAGACATATGAAAGAGTATGAGCTATACAAAGACTCCCCATTCGATGTCAATCTCACTAAAGGTAGAGGGATATCATTTTTAGTCTACCCAATAGATGACAAAATGTATCGCCTTGAAGTCAAATTGGGTGAAGAGAACTATGACAAGATTCACAACTATGGTCAAGAGGTCAAAACTGACAAATTCCAATTTGTACTAAATCGTAAAAATACTAAAAAAATGGACGCAAATGTCTATAGGTTTGTAGTACTACGCCATCAATCATCAGTGAGCTATGTAGTGGGTGGCACGAGTACATCCCAGCAAAACAAACACTCTGCACTGCTGAAAATCACATACAGAGATGTGGTACCACAAAGGGCCAAAGAGTATGCCGATGCATTGGCTGCATCATATATAGAGCAAAGTATATATAGAAAGACTAGAGAGGCATCCAAGACTCTCAACTTTGTAGACAATCAACTCTTAGAGATAAATAACAATCTCAAATATTCGGCAGTGCAATTAGAGAATTTTAAGGTCAAGACAAATGCTATCAGCCTTGAGACCAAGGCGGATGGTATTGTAAGCAGAATTAGTGACTATGAGACTGAGTTGAGTAGTCTCAAAATCAAAGAGAAGCTATTGGGTATCCTCTATACAAAGATAAAAACTGGTAAAAACTTAGAGACACTCTCTGTCACTGGCTTCGGCAAGGATGATAAGGAGATTTCTGCATTGACTGAATTGGTCAAAGAGTTGCAAAATAGTGTACTCAAAGTGAAACTATTGCGTTCTGACTACACCGAAGAGTATCCAGAGGTTAAAAAACTCAGAAAGCAGATCAAGCAACTCAAAAAAGTTATCATAACTACTGTCAAAAATATGAGAAAAAACATCTCAGACAAGAGAATGTTGGTCACAAAATCTATGAAATCTCAACAGAAGAACCTTAAAAAGCTTCCTGAAGATGAGAGGGAGTATGGTCGCCTACAGAGAAAATTTGTCATCAATGAAAAGATATACTCATATCTCTTGGAGCAGAGATCAGCAACTGCCATAGCTAAGGCATCTACTGTCAGTAAAAATAGAGTTTTGGACAAAGCATTACCAGGTAGCCTGATAAGCCCAAATAGAAAAAGAACTATACTTATGGGGTTGATACTGGGTCTTATTGCTGGTATAGGCTTTGCTTTTCTTAGGGCATTTTTGGATGATAGGATCAAAAATGAAGATGATATCATCAGAGGTACAGATGCAGGTGTGTTAGCAGCATTACCAGCTATGAAAGATACATACAAGAGAGGTGGAACACTATATGTATTTAAGTCGCCTAAATCTGTCATTACTGAAGCATATAGAAATATTCGCACTAACTTGAAGTTTTTATCTCCAAAAGATCAATCACAAGTGATAGTGGTCACTTCGACTATAGCAGGTGAGGGTAAGACTACAATATGTGCAAACTTAGCAGGCATTATAAGCATGACAGACAAGAGGGTGATAGTAGTCAGTCTCGACATGCGTAAGCCCACACTGCATGACGAGTTTAACTTGACAAACAATCAAGGCATAAGTAGCGTACTCTCAAATGATATGTTACTACCAGATGTCATAAAACATACTAGATATGAAAATCTCGATGTCATCACCTCAGGTCCTATACCGCCAAATCCTAGCGAACTGATACAGAGTGATAGGATGATAGATGTACTCGACAAGCTAAAGAGTGTGTATGATGTAGTGATACTCGATACCCCACCGATAGGTGTCGTGACTGATGCTAGAGTGCTGATAAGTATATCTGATGTTACACTATATGTAATTCGTGCCGAGTATGCCAAAAAATCATTCCTTAGAAGCGTAAACGAGATATACCACTCTGAAGATGTCAAGAGCTTCGGTATCATATTTAACGCAGTAGAGATCCGAAACAACAACTATGGCTATGGCTATGGCTATGGATACGGCTATGGCTATGGGTACGACAGTGACTACTATCTCGAAAAGATAAAGTGATAGAATAATGTTCTTCTTCTCACAAAAAAGTACTATCGACCCATCGCCGAGAGTCAAGGTGGATATACATTCTCATCTCATACCAGCCATAGATGATGGCTCGCAAAGTATAGAAGAGAGTTTGGATATTTTGAAAAAGATGTCATTACTAGGGTACGAAAAGATGATCACTACTCCACATATAATGGCAGATACATATCGAAATAGCTCTAGGACTATACTAGATGGATTATCAAAAGTCAAAAGATCGATATCGGATGAGAAGATAGATATCAAGTTAGATGTAGCCGCTGAATACTATTTTGATGAAGCGTTAGTAGACAGATTGGAAGATGGTGATATCCTGACCATTGGTGATGGATATCTACTCTTCGAGACATCATATATATCAAAACCCATAAACTTCGATGATGTTCTGTTCCATATGTCTACAAAGGGATATAGACCCATATTGGCTCATCCTGAGAGATATAGATACATATCAGACCCCAAGAACATGTATACTCATATGAAAGATATGGGTATATCTTTTCAGCTAGATATCAACTCATTGGGCGGACACTATGGCAAGCAAGCCTTCGAATTATCTAAGCTACTTGTAGAGTGGGGTATGGTAGATTTCGTGGGTAGTGACATCCATCACAAAAAGCAGGTAGAGTACCTAGAAGGTGTCTTTGGAGGAGAGTATTATCACATGATTTGGGATAAAAATGAGATAAAAAATGATCTACTACTATAAGATCGCTAGATATGTCAATAGACTATATATCTATGATGAATTTTCTCTTTTTCATCGGTGAGTCCAAAAAATTATCTAGTTCGTTATACTCTATGATCGTATCTCCAAAACTATTTTTTCTTCTATTGCTTGACTGTGAGACACTTCTGCCCATGAGTTTTTGTGCTAGTTGATGGACAGCCATAGCGTAGTAATCGCTGTGATTATATCTAGTGATAGCATAGAAATTCGTAGTGCCAAACCATAGCTCGTCATAGCTACCTCTATCTAGTTTTATCAGATATACAGGACCTCTGTATCTAGTGGATCTTTTGGGATGTAGTTTTTTTAGCTCATTTAGATTGTACTTATATTTGTAGCCCGTATTTTTGTCCTTGTATCTATGACCCAAAAAGCTCACAGGAATAGCCACTTCAACTGCTCTTTTCCATCCACTCTTTTTGAGATATTTAGCTATACTGCCTATGGCATCGTCATGATTGTTGAGATCTATCTTGCCACTCTTGTCAAAATCTATAGCCACTTTATGATAATTTGTAGGCATGAATTGTCCCAATCCCATAGCACCAGCATATGAGCTTTTAAATTTTCTAGGGTCACTATGTTCTTTGTGGGTCATAATCAAAAATGCCCTTAGCTCATTTTTGAAAAATTGACTTCTCCTATTTGTTTCGAAAGCTAGCGTGACAAGCGTATCGAAGAGGGGATATTTACCCACATTTTTGCCATAAAAACTCTCTATCCCTATGATAGCCGTGATGTATTCAGGAGGAACTCCATACTTTTGGTATGCACGATTTAGTGTCTTTTTGTGTTTACGCATATAGATTTTACCTTTTTGGACATTGGTAAATTTCAGAGTCTTGAATGAGTATCTATTCCAAGAGCCTTTTGCTCTACATACATCACCACCACCTTTGGTTACACACTTTTGAGCTAGTGGTTTTATGCTTTTGTCGTAGAACGATAGAGCAGTCTGCTGATACTTTACATCAGAAAAGAGCTTTTCGAGGTTTGATCTATCAAGTTTATTTTTTGATACGAGAAGATCTATGAAAGTTTGTACCTCTGGATACAGTAGATAATTTTTTGCCTCTAAGGCACTATTTGCTAGTATGGTTATGAAAGATATAACTAGTAGTAATCTATTTTGCATTTAAACTCTTTTTTATTGCATTTTATCCAAAGTAGTTTTAAAACTCTCAGGTTTTGATGATAAAATGTTACTAAGGATTGTTTATGAAAGATCAGTTGATCGTAACTATTAGTGATATACATGGCTCTAAGCAGTATACGGTACATGAAGTGATAAAGAAAATCATACTTTGGGCATTTGTGATCATGGTCGCACTAGTACTTGCTACATATGTATATATAAAAATGATCAATGATAAAGTATCGCAACTCCATGGTAAAGTCGAGACGATACAGCAACGAAGCATAGACCTAAAGAGGCTCAACAACTCTCTAATCAAAAAAAACTATCTACTCAAAAATGATATCAATGAGAGTAGTGAAAAGTTATCTCTCATGAATAGTAAACTTTCAGAGATAGAGGAGATGGTAGGGGTAACTCCTAGCAAAGATACTTCATTTGATGATAGAGTGGATGATGCAAAGATAAAACAGCAAAAGAAGATAGATAAAGCCAAAGTGACAGCACTTCAAAAGTCATTTTTGGCGAGTGGTATACCAAATGGTAAGTTTTTAAATTATAGACGGATATCTAGCAGATTTGGATATCGTATACATCCTGTGACTAAAAAAAGAGATTTTCACTCTGGACTTGATTTGCCAGCTAAATATGGTACACCCATACATGCACCAGCCGATGGAGTAGTAGAGTATGCCAAAAAGAAAGGTGCATATGGAAACTTTCTACTCATAGCTCACAACTATGGATTTAAGACCGCATATGGTCACTTAAGTAGATATGCTGTAAAGTATGGTGATTATGTACAGAAAGGTGATGTAGTAGGATATATAGGTAGCACAGGTAGGAGTACTGGCCCACATCTCCATTTTGAGATACGATATCTCAACAAATGGCTAGATCCGCTTGTATTTATGAAGTGGAACACCAAAGATATAGACTATATAAGCAACAAAGAGAAAAAAGTAAATTGGAGCGGGATTTTAAAGCAGATTCAGAAGTATATAAATTTAGTAAAATGATTTCAATCAAAGGAGGAGATATTTATGGCACTATTTGGTAGCAGTAAAAAAGAAGAAGAGGTGCTAGTCGCACCCAAAGTAGTAGAGAAGAAAACACCCAAAAAGCTAGGTGCAACTACGATCATCACAGGTGGTTCACTATTTGAGGGCAATATCAAAGGTGAAGATGGTGTACATATAGATGGTCGCGTAAAAGGTGATGTCATAGTGGACAATATCATCATCCTCGGAAAAAATGGAATAATTGATGGCAATATCGTAGCAGAAAATGTAGTCATAAGTGGTAAATTGTCTGGCAATATAACTTGTAATGACCTAGAGGTAATGAAAGATGCCATTGTGATATCACAAGAGATAAATGTCGACACCGTCACCATTGATGGCGGTGTCGATAGTAGCATAGTAGCCAAAAATAGTATAAATATAACAAGCAATGGTAGAATCAAAGCAGATAAAGTTTTGACACAATCAACTACCGTAGATGGCATACTATTGACCAATGATATAACTACAAAGTTTTTGGAGATCACAACCAAGGGTCATTTGGAGGGCAATCTCACCGTTGAGACGGTCAAGATACACAATGGTGGTAGATTTGTAGGTAGTATTTCAGAGCTTTTACTAGATGAGGAGCAGCACATCCAGGTTGTTGATGAGTATCAAGAGGAGGAGCAGATGATGTTCGATGATGAGTATGATGATGAAGAGGAGCCACCGATAGAGATCAAGATCAAGAAAGTAGAGGAGCAGGATGAATCATCTGCATCTACAAGAAAGAGAAGAACTAGAGGTAGAAATAGCAGATCAAACAGAAACAGATAATATACCATGAGATTATATGTAGATGGTGATGCTTTTCCAAATCTTCTGAAACCTATAGTCCTCAGATCCATAGAGCGACTAAGTCTCCAGGCTGTTGTAGTATCGAACAAGAGGATATCACTAGGTAGCTCTATGCACATAGAGTATAAGATAGTAGATCAAGGTGCAGACAAGGCGGATGATCTCATAGCGGAGATGATAGAAGATGGCGATCTAGTCATCACTGCTGATATACCATTGGCAGATCGTATCATCAGCCAAAATGCACATGCTATAGATCACCGTGGAGAGCTATACAGTGTAGACAATATAAAGCAGTATTTAGCTATGAGGAATTTGATGGAAGAGATACGAGATAGTGGAGAGATGACTAGAGGACCCAAGCCATTTGGCACAAAAGATGCACACCAATTTGCAAATCAACTCCATAAATTTCTCACTAAACATTGCGAGAAATAACTGACAATTGTTGTATAATATCAGATAAAATTATAAAAGGATTTAATATGAAGAGATCATTATTAGCGATAGCTACACTATATACTATGGCGGAGGCTGGAGGCTGTCTCCTAGTACAGCCAAGCCATATGGGTGTTGGTTGGGTAGCTTATAAGACATTGGCGAAGGTTGGTGTAAGTGGTAAGTTTACATCTGTGAAGTATACACCACATGCACTAGAGGGCAAAAACTTTAGAGAGTTACTAGTAGGCTCCAAGGTATCCATAGATGTTGCACAGATAGATACAGGTAACAAAGAGAGAGATGCTACACTGGTCAAATACTTTTTTGGTAAATTGTCAAATGAAAAAATAGAGGCAACCATCAAGAGTATAGTGGCAGATCCTAGGGTCAAAGACAAGCCACGCACAGGAGAGATCGAAACAACGATTAGCTTCAATGGCAAATCACTCATCATACCTATGAAGTACCATTACAATGATAGTAAGTTTGATGCTAAAGGGACTATAGATTTAGCTGATTTTGATGCACTACCTGCTTTGACTTCTATCAACAAAAGTTGTTATGAGCTACATAAAGGGAAGACTTGGAGTGATGTCACCATAGGTTTTCATACAGAGATCGAGGCTACATTGTGCGATAGTAATTTGAGCAAAAAGTAGGATAGTCATATGCAAACCAATGAGATAGTCAATAAAACTATAGAAGCTATCGGTCTAAATATAGATGACCTACTAGAGATATACAGATTGGTCGATTATAAGATAGATACTGATAGTATAGGCAAGTGGTCTCTGCCACCTGATGATGACAACTTCCTACTGTGTAGTTATGAGGATTTGGGAAATTTTTTAGATGGATTGATCATACTCAAAAGAGGAGCATCTGCAGACGAAAAGAGAGCCGATGAAATTGTAGAACTCACCAACAATCTCATCTTAAAGAAGCTTTGCATAGCCCTAAATCTAAAAGAGCACGATATAGAGATCATATTTGCCCTAGGAGAGATATCTCTCACAAAGCAACAACTATCCTCACTATTTCGCAAAGAGACACATAGAAACTTCAAGGTCTGTTCGGATGAGTTGTTGATGGCATTTTTAGATGGATTGTGTGAATTTTACTATGCTACGGAGTAGAACGATATAGCTCTCCTGCCGTTTCATGGGTTTTTCTTGATCTCGGCTACTATTGCACACCATAGTTTGTATAATTAGCCTGCATGCCAATGCATTTACGATGTACATGGTGCACGGGGGTTTGGAAGTTTCTAGTCTGATCGTTTCAACCACTCCACGATAGTTTTCCTAATCGTTTCATTTTTTTCAAGACTCGAATAGTACATCACTAGAGGTATACTCTCTCCATTTTTCAGTTTCACCTCTACTCTATAGCTTCTGCCATCTGTGCCACCCATCTCTTTTCTCACTATATCATCTATATCTTCAAACTTGAAAGTGCCACTATTTTTGGCATAGATCTCCTCTCTATACCAGTTGACACTCTTGGTATGATTATCGAAATAGATATATGCTTTTTTTCGTACAGCATAAATAATGAAGAATAAAAATAAGATATTTACCCCTAGACCTATAGATTGACCTCTTGTCAAATCTTCAAAGTTTTTCATAGTCAAATAGAGCATAAATATAGCAACAATAATAAAAAAAACTGACAATCGCCAAGGTTTGTCTACTATGTGCAGAGCATCACCATTGTTTTGTATTATCTTCATGATTGTTTGTCATTTAAGTAGATATTTTCAATGCTCACTGACATAAAATTCCTCTTTAGATCTGAAGAAATCAAATATCTTCTCTATATATGCTCTGTTTTTCTTGTCAGACTGTTTTGCAGTGCTAGATCTGCTCAGCACCTCGATGACTGTTGATTGTTTTGTAGAGCTTCGTACGGTGATTTTGATATGCTGAGGAGAGGAGCCGAAGCCAGCTGTACCTATTATGATGCCTGTCTCTCTATCTTCCTCTTTGATCTTTCCAAATGATAAACTCTTAAGGGACTCTTTTCCAAATAGATAGGATAGCTCAAATGGCAATATCACCATCATCTCATCATGCGTAGCTCCAGATTTTGACAACTCTTCCAGTATCATCTTTGTTTTTGTGATATTTTCTGTTTTTTTGCTCTCGCTCTGTTTGGATTTTAGCTTTGTATTCTTTTCTATCTTCTCTTGTTTTAGTTCAGTTTTTTTAGTTTCATCTTTTTTGATACTGATTTTTGCCGTTTTGACCTCGTCTACTGCGATTTTTGACTCTTTGGTTTTTTCATCTTTTTTGGTTTTTTCATCTTTTTTGACTTTTTCTACTGCTTCATCTATCTTTTGATTGTCGTTAGATACAATCTCAGGTTTTGGTTTTTGGTTTTGCTGATTTTTGTCCAGATCGAAGCTTGATGCAAACTTCTTTTTTCGCTTTGGTCTTTTGTCATGAATCTCATTTTTCTTATTATCTATACCTGTTAGTATAGGATATAGGAGCATATATATCAGTGTGAAAAATATGGCAGATGCCAAAAGAGTACCCATAGCTATGAGAGTACCTAGCTGAAATGCCTTGCTCAATGAGTAGTCTATCTTGAAGTATATTATCGAACCTATGAGAGCCAAGGGGACAGAAAGCAGGGAGAGTCTAGTAAATATAAATTTTATCCTATTTTTCATGTAATCTCTTTTTAGATAAAAATTTCATCTAGTATAGTATTGATATAGTCGTTTGCCTTGAACTGTATCAAATCTTTCGGCTGCTCACCTATGCCTATGTAAAATATAGGCATTTTGAGTGCATATGCGATACTCAGTAGTGAGCCACCCTTGGCGGTGCCATCTAATTTTGTGATGATGATACCATCTATACCTATCAAATCATCAAAAGCTTTTGCTTGATTGATGGATGAGCTACCCTGCGTACCATCTAGTATCAGTAGTTTTCTGTGAGGTGCTTGCTCTATCGCTTTGCCTGCTACTCTTATCATCTTTTTGAGCTCTTCACCTAGATTGGTCTGTGTATGTAGCCTGCCTGCTGTATCTATGATGACATTGTCTATGCCTTTTGCCTCTGCAGAAGCTATAGTGTCATAGACTACAGCTGATGGATCATGCCCCTGCTGTGTTGATACTATAGGTATATCTAGCTTTGTTGCCCATCTGGACAATTGCTCTATCGCTGCAGCACGAAATGTATCTCCAGCACCTAGTATCACACTGCGACCCTCACTCTTGTATCTATATGCTAGCTTTGAGATAGTGGTGGTCTTGCCTGCACCATTGACACCTATGATCATCTCTACAAATGGCTTGGCATCACTCTCTTTGAAATCAGCCTTGTATTGAAACAGTGTAATCAATGAATTAAATGCCTGTACACGACCTATCTTCTCAGGCAAGCCCTCTAGCAGGTATTCCACTAGCTCATACTGCACATCTGACTCTAGTAGTATATCCTCAAATTCATCTTTGGATATATGTTTTTTCTTCTTTGGTGCTACATCTTTGATAGCTTCGTTTGTCTTACCTAATGCTTTTTTAAAAAAACCCAACATCTATTTTTGATCCCTTTTATAATGATTTTATCGCTTCTCTTATCTCATAATCCATCATCTCTATAGGCATAGCACCCTCATAAAAACGATAAAACTCTCCATTTATATACAACACTGAGAGCGGAATAGGAAAATTATCTGACAAATCAAGTGATTTTATGATAAAGCTCGTCAGACTTGTATTGTCTTTAGAATTAGATATGAAAAAATTCGCATTAAATTTTTTCATAAAATAACGAAATTTTGCACTCTCTTGTTTGTCATCTACAAGTATACCTAAAACGAAAAGGTTTTTACTATATTTTTTTTGAAGTTTGCTCAATATTGGCAATTGAGCCCTAGATGGCGGAGACCATGTAGAGGTGAAGTGTATCAAAATGAGTGGCTTCCTGATATTGTGAAAAGTTATTGTTTTATGGAGTGTAGTGATATTTTGTTCATTGTTGTCGATATCAACCAATCTATACTTGACAGGCTTCGCCTCTTTTATGTTGACGGCTACACTTTGGGTAGTCTCTTTTGACTTTGGAGGGTTAGATGCGTTTTTGATCTTCTCTCTGTTTTCATTACATCCACTGAAAAAAATGAACACTATAGCGGCAAAAAAATAGAAAAAACTCTTCAAAAATAGACCTTTAAGGATAATTAGGAGATTATATCCAAATGTGGGTTAAATAAAAAATAGAGAGAGGTAATGAAAAAGATAAATTTTAGAAAAGATTCCATAAAAAAGCTGAAAGATATAGAGACTCACTCCTACAGAAGAGATAAATATATCATAGATATACTTTATAGATATATCAAAGCTATAGATGCGAAATCCATCATGCTCTATATCCCATTGAGTATAGAAGTAGATATAATGCCACTTATTAGACGGCTTAGGATAGAGAAACGAGAACTATTTGTCCCTTTTATGGTAGGTGAAAGTTTTAGATTGGTAAAATACAGATTGCCATTAGAGACGAAGAAATTTGGCATAAAAGAACCAAAATATTCACAACAAAAAAGAAGAAGATCGATTGATCTATCTATAGTTCCTATGGTAGGAACTGATACAACACTTAGACGAGTCGGTTTTGGTAAAGGTATGTATGATAG
>WFMX01000260.1 GCA_015488875.1 Campylobacterota bacterium
CTTCTGGAAGTACTGGCAAACCAAAGGGTGTACAGCACTCAAGTGCAGGATATATCCTCTGGGCTCAGATGACTATGGAGTGGGTATTTGACCTCAAAGAGAACGATACATATTGGTGTACAGCAGATGTGGGTTGGATCACAGGACATACATATATAGTATATGGACCACTTGCAGCAGGGGCTACCACCGTGATGTTTGAGGGTGTACCTACATATCCTGATGCAGGTAGATGCTGGAGTATGGTAGAGGAGTATCAGATCAACCAATTCTATACAGCACCTACAGCTATCAGATTGCTACATAAGATGGGTGAAAATGAGCCAGAAAAGTATGACTTAAGCTCCCTCAGAGTACTGGGTACTGTCGGTGAACCTATAGATCCGCCTGCATGGAAATGGTACTACGAGAAGATTGGTGGCTCCAATTGTGCATTGGTAGATACATATTGGCAGACGGAGACAGGTGGGCATATGATATCTCCACTTCCAGGTGCTACACCTATCAAACCAGCTTGTGCCACACTCCCACTACCAGGCATCATGGCAGAGGTGCTAGATGAAGGTGGCAACCCAGCCAAAGCAGGTGAGCAGGGTCTCATGTGTATCACCAAGCCTTGGCCGAGTATGATCCGTACCATATGGAACGACCCAGATAGATTTGTCAAGTCATATTTCGGTGATTGTACCAAAGATGGAAAAGCAGTATACTTCACAGGTGACGGTGCTATAGTAGATGATGATGGATATATCACCATCACAGGTAGGACAGATGATGTCATCAATGTATCTGGTCATCGTATGGGTACGGCAGAGGTAGAAGCAGCTATCAAGAAGCATACCAATGTAGCCGCAGTAGCAGTAGTAGGCAAACCACACCCTATCAAAGGTGAAGGTATCTTCGCATATGTAGTCCTAAAGAGTGAAGATACTGTAGCAGAAGAGATAGAGATGTCCCAAGAGATCAATGCTATCATCAAGCAAGAGATAGGAGCTATAGCCCTATGCGACTCTATGATATTTGTCCCTGACTTACCAAAGACAAGATCAGGCAAGATAATGAGAAGGATACTTAGAGCATTGGCAAAAGGTGAAAAAATCACCCAAGACACCTCTACGCTAGAAGACCCATCTATAGTAGATACTATAGAAAATTGTTGCAAAAGTGCAGGATTGTAGGCAACGAAGAGGACGGTAATGCCAATGAATTAGCGATGGGCACGGTGCTTTAGCTCCGTAAATTGAGGAGAGGCTAAAGCCATCTAGTCCAAAAAAAGGCTTACTACACATACAAGGATGCTAGGAGTACTGAGTTTGATAAAATCTCTGATCATCTATCATCTATCAAGCATACTCGTATATTGGTGGGTATTAGTACCGATAAAAGCACCTATGATGCGTCACAACTCATAAAAAAATTCTCCAAAGAGCAAGAGTATCAAAACTTTTTCTCTATGAAGCAACTCATCATAGAGAAAAAGATAGAGCTTCGTATCTCTGTCAATCGTGATGTCCACTCCAAAATGTATATAATGCGTAGCGAAGGACATCCTGATCATAGAGAAGTATAATGTCCGATAAGTGAGGATACAATACATATGAAATAATCTAAAAACCTATTTTATTGTGAGCGAGACAGTATAAAATAAAATATCCATCAACAAATAAGAGATATTTAGATATAATATACTCTATTTTTTTGGAGCATAAATTTATGCTACCATGAGAGCTATCAAGGAGTCATATGAGCGATCTATTTGAAGAGAGTGAAAATACAGAAGATGTACTGATAGAGGATAGTATAAAGGCTAGTTACCTTGACTACTCTATGAGTGTAATTATCGGTAGGGCATTGCCAGATGCTAGAGATGGACTCAAGCCAGTCCATAGACGAATACTATATGCTATGAGTGAACTAAACCTATCCCATAGAAGTCCATATAAAAAATCAGCTCGTATAGTCGGTGATGTCATAGGTAAATACCACCCACATGGAGATACTGCTGTGTATGATGCTCTTGTCCGTATGGCACAAGACTTCTCCATGAGAGAGCCTATCATAGATGGTCAAGGAAACTTCGGTTCTGTAGACGGTGACAATGCAGCGGCTATGAGATATACAGAGGCTAGAATGTCAAAGATAGCTGAAGAGCTACTCCGAGATATAGACAAAGATACAGTGGACTTCGTAGCTAACTATGATGATAGTATGAGTGAGCCAGATGTTTTGCCTAGTCGTCTGCCAAACTTGCTACTCAATGGTAGTTCGGGTATAGCCGTAGGTATGGCTACCAATATCCCACCTCATAGACTAGATGAGCTTATAGAGGCTCTACTGATCCGTATAGATGATCCAGACTCGACTATAGAGGATCTAATGGGTGTAGTCAAGGGTCCTGACTTTCCTACTGCTGGTGTGATATTTGGACGCAAGGGTATCACTGATGCTTATACGACAGGTAGAGGTCGGATAAAAGTCCGTGCCAAGGTGCATATAGAACAGAAAGGTAGTAGAGAGGTCATCGTAGTGGATGAGCTACCATACCAAGTCAACAAATCTCGTCTCATAGAAAATATAGCTCAGTTAGTGAGAGATAAACACATAGAAGGCATATCGGAGATCAGAGATGAGTCTGATAGAGAGGGTATCCGTGTCGTCATGGAGCTAAAGAGAGATGCTATGAGTGATATAGTCCTCAATAACCTCTACAAATCTACTCAGATGCAGACTACATTTGGTATCATCATGTTGGCTATCGTCAACAAAGAGCCGAAGGTATTTAACCTCATGGAGCTGATGGATCTGTTTCTCAACCATAGAAAAACGGTCATTATCAGAAGAACTATATTTGACTTAGAAAAAGCTAGAGCTAGAGCCCATATACTGGAAGGTCTCAAGATAGCTATAGACAATATAGATGAAGTGATCCGTATCATCAGAGAGAGTGAAGATAGTGAGACAGCCAAATCATCACTCATGACTAAGTTTAGTCTATCAGAGATACAAGCTACCGCTATACTAGAGATGAAACTCCGCCGTTTAGTAGGACTCGAGAGAGAGAAGATAGAGAATGAGCTAAATGAGCTCAGAGAGCTTATAGCATACCTAGAGAGTATCCTACAGAGTGAAGCACTCATCAACTCTATCATCCGTGAAGAGCTAGTAGAGATAGGTGACAACTTCAAAAGCAAAAGACGCACAGAGATAGTAGATGATTATGACGATATAGATATAGAGGATCTCATACCAAATGAACCTATGGTCGTCACCATCACACATAGAGGATATATCAAACGAGTAGCAGTCAAGCAGTATGAGAAGCAAAAGAGAGGTGGCAAAGGCAAGATAGCAGTCACCACTTATGACGATGACTTCATCGAGAGGTTTTTTATATCTAGCACTCATGATACCTTGATGTTCGTTACCGATAGAGGTCAATTGTATTGGCTAAAAGTCTATCGCATACCAGAGGGTAGCCGTACTGCCAAAGGCAAGGCAGTAGTAAATCTCATCAATCTCCAATCAGAGGAGAAGATCACAGCCATCATACCTACTACTGACTTCCATAGCGACAAAGGTTTGGTCTTTTTCACCAAAAAAGGAATAGTCAAGAGGACAAATCTAAGTGAATACTCAAACATCAGAAGTAATGGTGTAAGAGCTATAAACCTAGACGAGAGTGATGAGCTAGTAGAGTCTAAGATAGTACTTCCAGATACAAAATGGCTCTTCGTAGCGACAAAAAAAGGTCTATGTATTCGCTTTAAGGTAGAAGATGCCAGAGAGATAGGTAGGGTCGCTAGAGGTGTGACAGCTATCAAATTCAAGATAGAGGATGACTTCGTATGTGGTGCTACCACAATAGAGGATGAAAATGATGAGATTTTGATGATCAGTGAGAAGGGTCTAGGCAAACGAACCACAGCATCAGAGTATAGAGAGCAAAACAGAGCTGGAAAAGGTGTCATATCTATGAGACTTACACCAAAGACAGGTGATGTCGTAGGTGTGGTATTTGTCGAAGAAAGCAAAGATCTCATGTGTCTCACAAGCATAGGCAAGATGATCCGTGTAGATATGAATACTATCCGAAAAGCTGGACGAAATACATCGGGTGTCAAAGTGGTAAATGTAGAGAAGAAAGACATAGTGGTGAGCGTAGCCAAGTGTCCAAAAGAAGAGCCAGATGAGATAATAGATGAAAATTTGGAAAATTTAACTACAGGATTGATAGATGAGTAGATATAGCATAGCAGTAGTAGGAGCTACAGGTGCGGTTGGTGAAGAGATATTTAGAGTGATGGAGGAGTTGGATTTTCCTGTAGGTGAGCTACTTCCTTTGGCGAGTGCTAGATCAGCAGGTGAGCAGATAGAGTTTGCTGGCAAATCTATCCGAGTAGAGGAGTTGACCGAAGATGTTTTCGAAGGTAGAGATATAGATATAGCATTCTTCTCTGCTGGTGGCAGTATCTCTGAAAAATACGCCAAATATGCAGTAGAGGCTGGCGCGGTAGTCATAGACAATACTAGCTATTTCAGAATGGATCCAAATGTACCGTTGATAGTGCCAGAGGTCAACCCTGAAGATATAGCACTATGGAGAGAGAGTGGTATCATAGCCAACCCAAACTGCTCCACTATACAGATGGTGCAACTACTCAAACCTCTACATGATTTATATGGCATCAAGAGAGTAGATGTGAGTACATACCAAGCTACTAGTGGAGCAGGAAAAGAGGGTATGGAAGAGCTTGTCAAAGAGATGCAAGCATTTTTTGCCTTTAAGTTAGGCGAGTATAAACCTGAAGCTTTTGCTCATCAGATAGCACTCAATGTCATACCTCATATAGATGTACCTCAAGAGAATGGATACACAAAAGAGGAGATGAAGATGATCAATGAGACCAACAAAATCATGCATAGTGATTTCGCAGTCTCTGCTACTTGTGTACGAGTGCCAGTATTGAGAAGTCATAGCGAATCTATCACTATCACATTTGGTGAAGATGTCGATGTGGATGTCGATAGAGCTAGAGAGGTCTTGGCCAATTTTGAAAATGTAGAGTTGATAGATGATATGAATAACAATGAATACCCAATGCCTATCACTACTACAGATACAGATATCACTGCCGTAGGTAGGGTGAGAAAAGATCTCTACTCCGACAATATCCTGCATATATGGGGTGTGGCAGATCAGATACGAGTAGGTGCAGCCACCAACTCTATCCGTATAGCCCAAAAGTGGATCAAGCTTCAGGAGGACAATTAGTGTTAGAGCGTATATTTGAGGGTGCTATATGGAGGAGTAGATTTATCGTCATATTGGCAGTCATATTTGGTCTCTTGGGTGCGATAGTGCTATTTGTCGTAGCCTCTATGGATATATGGAATGTAGCTGCCCATACATTTCATGTGATTTCCAACGGATTGCATCCAGATACATTTCACGAAGATGTAGTGTCGGGTATCATAGGAGCAGTTGATTTATATCTCATAGCTGTTGTGATGTTCATCTTTGCATTTGGTCTATATGAGCTATTTATCTCCGATATAGATGAAGCATCGGATGCCGAAAATCAAAGTCAGATACTAGCTATACACTCGCTAGATCAGCTCAAAGACAAGATAGCCAAAGTGATAGTGATGGTACTTGTAGTCAATTTCTTTCAGAGAGTTCTACATACACAGTTTACAACGCCACTAGAGATGTTGTACTTTGCACTATCTATCACAGCACTTTCGGTTGGATTGTACTTTTTGGGTAAAGTCGGAAAACATTAATAGAATAAAAAGGATATAATTTGAGTAAAATATTTGTAGATGCTTGTCTAGGCAAAGAGACACCATACACGCCTGTATGGATGATGAGACAAGCGGGTAGATACC
>WFMX01000261.1 GCA_015488875.1 Campylobacterota bacterium
ACATTACACAAATAGATGAAAAAGAGATACCAAATCATGATGTTTTATTGGCAGGTTTTCCTTGTCAGCCCTTTAGTATTGCAGGAGAGAAAAAAGGGTTTAACGATACAAGAGGAACACTCTTTTTTGATATTGAACGCATCTTAAAAGAGAAACGACCAAAAGCCATTGTTTTGGAGAATGTAAAACACTTTAAAAGTCATGATAAAGGCAATACCCTAAAAGTTGTTTTAACAGCACTTCAAGAGTTGGGGTACACCACCAATTGGCAAGTTTTAAATGCCAAAGATTTTGGAGTTCCTCAAAATAGGGAACGAACCATTATTGTTGGGGCTTTAAATGGAGTGGGGTTTGATTTCTCTAAGTTGGAAAGAAAAAAGCCTATTGCAATAAAAGATATTTTAGAAGAGCGTGATGATTTTGAGTATTTGGATGAGAGTGAATATACACTTATAGCCAATCCTAAACGACAACCATCGGGATTAATCTTTGCAGGGTATCGAAATAAGAACATGAGAACAAAAGGTGTTAGAGAAAATACAGAACATCTCTCACGAGTTCACAAACAACCCAATAGAATCTATTCGTCAGAGGGAACACACCCCACTTTGTCATCACAAGAATCAGCAGGAAGATATTATATTTATCATCAAGGTAGAGTTAGAAAACTTACTATTAGAGAGTGCTATAGGTTGATGGGATTTTCTGATAATTTTAAACTTATTGGGTCAAAAGGAAAACTTTATAATCGTATAGGAAACTCGATAGTTATTCCTATGGTTGAGGAGATAGCTAAAGAGGTTAAAGTTCAGATTTTGGAGAATGATAATTTGATTGAAGAGCCTGTGAGGGTGATGAAGCAGAGTTCACTTTTTGATTTTGGAGATGAAAGCCACATCAGCCAAAGGGCTTAATCCCTCCAATCCAACAGCCTGTTTAAGAGCAATAGAAACCATACTTGAGAGTGGAATTGTCTTGACTTTTGGGGTGGAAAAATAACCATTTAGTAGAAATTTGAGATATTTCCAAAAGTGACTTAATTATATTTTTGGCTCTCATATTTGTGCCTAGTGATACATTCAAGCGTAGCTAGTAGCAGGTGGTGGTATCACCCACCTGTCTCATAAAATGCCCTAGCGGATATATCTTCATCTTTGGGGTCAAAATCATTCCATCGATTCTCTTTGGGCTTGTCTCTAAGTACTGTCGCCAATACTTGTGATGCTGCCTCTATATCACCATCTTTTACCGCTTTTGATATACTGAGTGCTTCATCAAAATATAGGCAAGGTATGAGATTGCCTTCGG
The DNA here is from genome assembly GCA_015488875.1 of Campylobacterota bacterium. Taxonomy (GTDB): domain Bacteria; phylum Campylobacterota; class Campylobacteria; order Campylobacterales; family Sulfurovaceae; genus SZUA-451. The sequence continues at coordinate 1,309 of WFMX01000261.1, forward strand.
CGGTGAGTCTGATACGATTGCAACTCTCACAGAAGTCATGTTTGTGTGGGTCTATGAGTCCAAACTCATACTCCTCATCTAGCATGTAGTTAAACGATGGACTAGCACCCTCTCTACCCAATGCACGGATAGTGTGACCCTCTTTGACTTTCTCTAGTATCTCTTTGCCATGCATACCCCTAAGGGCTTCGTTGGCATGTCGGTTTTCCATATACTCTATGAAGCGAACTTTTATATCTCTATCTCTACAGTATGCTATGATATCCAATATCTCATCATCATTGATACCTTTGAGTGGCACCATATTTATCTTGATGCCCAATCCTACAGCTAATGCGGCATCTATACCTTTGAGTACCTGCTTCAATACATCTTTTTGTGCTATCTGCTGTGCCACTTCTGGCTTGAGAGAGTCTAGGGATATATTGAGCCTTTTTAGTCCTGCATCTTTGAGTCTTTGTGCAGTTTGTGGTAGCAGATAACCATTGGTCGTGAGAGCTAGATCTATATCTGGCTTGTAGTCGTGTATCATCTTGATGAAGCTATCTAAATCCTCTCTAAGTAGTGGCTCGCCACCTGTGATCCTGATCTTGTCTACACCCTCATCTATGGCTACCTTTATAAACAAAAATAACTCTTCAAAGCTAAGTAAATTCTCTCTAGGTACCCAAGAAAACGGTTTTTCTGGCATACAATATTGACATCTGAAGTTGCACCGTTCTGTCACAGAGACCCTTAGATAATTGACTTTTCGTCCATGTCCATCTATAAGCATTATTTTTCCATATGTTCTATATTTTTGGGTAGATTATCCAAATCTTGATAAAAGAGAGGTAATTATGATAAAATTACGAAAAATAGTATAGGATTTATAGTGAACTTAACACATTTAGATGAACAAAATAAGCCAAAGATGGTAGATGTCTCCGACAAAGATAATACTCAGCGTATAGCGGTAGCTAGTGGTGTGATAGAGGTGACTCCTGAAGCATTCGAGGCAGTAGTCGCCAATATCACCAAAAAAGGACCTGTCCTACAGACCGCTGTCATAGCTGCCATACAAGGGGCAAAGCAGACTAGCACCCTCATACCGATGTGCCATCCATTGATGCTCACATCCATCAAGACCGATATAGAGGAGCTATCGGAGCTTCCAGGATTTAAGCTAACTGTCATAGCCAAATTGGTAGGCAAGACAGGTGTGGAGATGGAGGCTCTCACAGGTGTAAGTGTAGGGCTTTTGACCATATATGATATGCTCAAAGCCATAGATAAAGGCATGGTGATAAAAAATATCCAATTAGAAGAAAAAAGTGGAGGTAAGAGCGGTGATTTTAGACGATAACAACAAAGAAAAGCCAGATATAGAGTATCCGACACAGTGGGGCTTCAAACTCATCGGCAAAGACAAAGATGCTCTACTCTCTTGTATCAAAGAGATCATGGGAGATAGGGAGCATACTTGCCATGTGGGCAATGTCTCCAAAACTGGCAAGTTTCATAGCTACAATGCCAAATGTCAAGTAGAGACAGAGGAAGATAGAGATAAGATATTCAAATATTTTCAAGATCATGACGATGTCAAGATGGTGATTTGATAGCCTAAAGATCATCTTCATTTACTATACTCCATTCATAAAATGGTAGTGCCTCGAAGGTGATATTATCAATTTCGTAGTTGTATTGGTTGGCTACGGTGATGATGGTCACTCTCTTGACCTCGTATCGCTTGTATATGGAGTATTTGTTGTGCGATTTTTTCCACATGCTCTCTTCGCTTTCGAATGGTGCAGGAATGATGAGTTCTCCATGCTTAGTCATATAGCCATGTATGCCTAATGCCTTAAACTCTCTTTGGTGTTTGATGAGTGCTAGAGCTATGATGCTATCAAATTGCGTGATAAATGGTTGCTCTATGGTCAAATACTTACTTAGTGCAAAATCAAATAGTATGAGCTTTTTACCACCTTTTTGATATATGTCGTCTATGAAGTGTATCACTCCCTCTTTTGTGAACTCGTTGATCTTCTTGTAGAGCCAATCTTTTGAGACTTTAAATCTACTCTTTGCGTATATATATATTTGGTGAGTAGTGAGATGATGTGTCTGGTATGTGGCGAGTACTACAAGTAGTCTTAACTCTTGCGGATCAAATGATTTGATTATGAAGCTTTTGAGTTCTTGATGGGGAGTTGTACTATTTTTCGGTGCAGAGGGAAGCGTCCCTAGCTTCAAGAAGTGATTGAAGCTACTCGTAGCTGATATACCTCCCCCAAAAGCCAAAAACTCCTCATAATCAAGAGGAAAAAGCTCCGAAGTGCTAAATCCATCTAACTCTAGTGATACCCTAGATGTGACAATGATCCGCTCTGCATCTGGGATAGACTCCAATATATGTTTATTATAATTGTCAAGTACTAATAGCTCTATACTGTTACTCCATATATACTCTTCTATGTCACTAGCATTCCATGAAGAAAATATCAAGCTTGGGCTTTCAAAATCTATATACAAAAGAGTTTCATGATCCATCTCTTGTAGATACTCTATCACTAAGCTACTCTTGCCTGCACCTCGGACTCCGTATAGGTTGACATGGTTTTCATCTGCTAGCTCCAATTTCCTTGGCATGTAGTTTGGTAATGCTGTCGGAGAGTGGTCATAGCAATAATCAAGTATTTTCATATTTTATATTAGCACAACAAACTTCATATTTGTATTATATGCTGTTGTTACGCACTTCATCTGAAGTAGCACTTTGGTCCCATCAAAATGTGATATAAATTGCACAAAAAAGCTACACCTCCAAATTGTATCGTTCGTTTGCTACGCACGCAATACTCAACTTCATACCCTAGACATTCTCTAAACCCCGATTTTAGTGGTATTTGACCAAAGCAATCGTCCCTGATTAGCCTTATCAGGTACAGTGCTTGATAGTAGTCAAAATTGTAACACTAATACCCAAAAATTATTATATTTCTACACTCTAAAATCTATTGATATAGTATAATACGGTATAATTAGTTAGAATAAAATTAAAATATTAAGTCTTTGTTAAGATAGGAGCAACATGTCTACTTCATTATTACTCTCTTCGGCTATGATATTGGTCTTAGTCGTGGCTCTTCCTGCACTCTTTCACCTCACTCGCTATCTAGGTGCGACTAGTGACAATGAGCGAAAAAACGAACCATATGAAGGTGGTATTCGTATAACCCATAGAGACTCATCGGACATCTTCAATGTCAAATTCTTCTTAGTGGGGATAATCTTTCTGATATTTGATGTGGAGGTACTCTTCCTCTTTCCTTGGGCTTTAAACCTTAGAGATTTGGGATGGTTTGGCGTGGGAGAGATAATAGTCTTTGTAGGCATACTCATAGCTGGACTTATATATGTTTACAAATCAAGGATACTTCAATGGAAATAGAGGATTTAAAACATCACAAAGGCAGTCTCAATCTAAGTGCAGATTCTCTGCTAGGTGATTCTGTGGTAGTGACCAAAGTGGATGCGGTTATCAACTGGGGACGACAATCCTCTCTGTGGCCTTTTGTCTTTGGTACTGCTTGTTGTGCTATAGAGTTCATGTCTACAGCTGCTAGTAGATATGATATCTCAAGGTTTGGAGCAGAGGTGCTTAGATTTTCTCCACGACATGCCGACTTGCTGGTAGTGGCAGGTACGGTGAGTTACAAACAAGCTCCCATACTCAAGCAAATATATGACCAGATGCCAGAGCCTAGATGGGTGATAGCAGTAGGTGCCTGTGCTTCTAGTGGAGGCTTCTATGACAACTACACTACGCTACAGGGTATAGATGAGATAGTGCCTGTAGATATATATGTGGCAGGGTGTCCACCGCGTCCAGAAGCGATACTAGATGCCGTGATTGAGATACAAAAACAGCTATGGAGAGAGCCTACACTAGAGGCTAGAAAGAGTGGCTTCAAAGGGAGACTAGATGAGTAATCAGGCAGATAAGTAT
>WFMX01000262.1 GCA_015488875.1 Campylobacterota bacterium
ATCTATATTTAAACTACTAGAAAAAGAGAACTTCACAGAGTATAAGGATGATATACAACTACAGTTTATAGAACTTCCCAAATTTACCAAGTCATTAGAGGAGTGTGAAACCATAGAAGACAAATGGATATACTTCATCAAAAACGCAGAGGAGTTAGATGTAGCTCCTGCATTTAAAGACCCCAATCTCAAAGAGGCACTTGATATAGCCAACAGAGCCACTATGACCAAAGAGGAGTTAGAGGTACAAGATAAACGAGAAGAGTTCATCTCTATCCAAAAGAGTGCTATTGAGAAAGCAAAGAGAGAGGGTAGAGAGAAAGGCAGGCAGGAGGGTCGTGAAGAAGGTCACAAAGAAGGTCGTAAGGAAGGTAGAGAAGAGGGTCGTCAAAAAGCAAAAGAGGAGCTTATCATCAACGCCTACAGAAACGGCACACCTACCAATATCATAGGTGACTTTGTAGAGATGAGCGAAGAGGAGATTATAGATTATCTTCGTGGGGTAGAGGATCTGTGATTAGCTCGTTCCAATCCGTCTTCAGCCAGAACGCATATATTTTGTTATCGTAACTCTCGTATGCTTTACGACAGAGACCGTTGTAACGAGGAAGATTGGATGATCACTATACAATGCTATAATTGTGAAAATTAAAGAAAGTGGAGTGTTTCGTCAACGCAGCAAATAAACGATATAGCTAGGATCATAAGGTCATTATTTTTTAAACGGTGAAATGATACCACTTAAGAAACCACCTTTTTTTGCTTTCTCTTCATTGTTTCTAGTTTCATCTGTAGTATCTTTGATATCTGAGCTATCTATTGTACCTTCTTTTTTTGTTTTAGTTTTATTGTTCATAAAATTTTTATTTATGTTAGAAATCCTATCTTTATGCTCACTGATATTTCTCAAAATATCATCTATATATTGCAGTAGATTGTTTTGATTTGTAAATGTGATATCAAATGTATTGGTCAAGCCATCTGTCTGTAATGTATCCAATCCTATAGCACAGATGATGAAGTACTCTTTGCCCAATTTGAGTCGTTTTTTTAGTTTGACATATTTGTCTATATCTTTGCGAAACTCTCCACTTTTACACTCTATACATACAGGAGTATCTCCTATGATAAAAAATATATCCAACTCATTTCTCTCTTTGTTGCTATATGTGATCTTGAGACCTTTTAGGAGAGTATATGGGAGTTCTTGCTTCTCAAATCTATCTAAGAGCATCATATATACATACCACTCCATCCATATGCCATTGAAAAAGTTGGTAATCTTGGTGGCTTTTTGTATCTCTAAATATATGGCATTTTTCTTTTTATCTAGGAAATATCTGGAGGCAAATGAGTAATCATATATCTCCTTGCAGAAGTTTTTGATGATGGATATCTCTCTTTTGTCTTTCTGCTCTAGTGATATTTTGACTGTGTCGTATCCTTTTCTTTGGATATATCTCATCTGCTCTAGTACGCTCTCTAATACATCAAAATTGTTACCGAGAGTTATGGCAACTTCATCGAAAAAACCTCTAGTATCTACTGCATCTCTGTCTATTGTGGCTTTGATATTACTCTGAGCGAACCAATCCACAATGGGTTTATAGTCATCTTCTGGGTCAAACTCTTTATCATGAGATATATTCTCTACTCCTCTATCCTTGTCTGCGAGTTGTTTTTGGAGCTTTTGTATATTGTTTTGGAGAGTTTTTATATCTTCTTGATCTTTTTTGTGTTGGTCGATAGATTTGCTATATTTACTATTGAGTGATGAGTTTTGCTTTTTGAGATTGTCCATATCTGCTTGAAGCTTTGTCAATTGATCTTGATGACTACTGTTTTGTCTATCTATATACTCTTTTGCCTTTTGTATATTCTTTTTGCAGGTAGAGATCTCATTTTGTTTTTGAGTGTATGCTGTGATGATTTTCGTCGTGAAAGATACGGTATCTACTACTTTGGCTTCACTACCGCACTTAGGACAGTTGGCTACCCTACCTAGATGCTTCTGCGGTACTTCTTTGATAAATGCACATTTGTTGCATCGGAAGATAGACATATGTAGACTCCTTTTATTAGACCTTTTAATTTGATAAAAACGAGAAGTCTATTTGTAGTATGTATTATAGCTAATATAGCACAATATATCAAGCAATAATCCCAACGCCCCACTTCCAAGCTCTCGACAGGGTTTCTCTCGCTTCCATCTGTCCTTTACAAGAACTCTATTTAAATACCCTGCCAAACTCCACCAATGTATCACAACCATCAAAAAGTTCAAAACTATAGCTATCTTCTATAGTAGCTTTCTTCATAAGCTGATACTCTCCATCTACTAGTCTAAATATATCACTGATTTGAGTGTTTGGTTCGATGATGATATAGTACTCTACACCCATTCTCTCATATAGCTTTAGTTTGGTCGTCACATCTTTGAGGGCTGTGGCTTTGGACAATACTTCTACTACTAGTGGTGGGGTTTTGCTAAAGTACTGATTTGTAGTCTCTTCGCAAAATATAGCTACATCAGGCTGTACTACAGTATACTCATCTATCTTCCAATCTACAGGAGATAGATAGACTTCACAATGTTTATCGCTACAATTGAGATTTGTATCGAGTTCCTTTGATATTTTGAAAACCACCCTTTGGTGTTTTGGGTATGGTGCTGGTGACATAGAGTAGCTCACACCATCTATAATCTCCCATCTATCTTCCCAATTTTTATAATCATCATAAGTATGATACTCAAACTCTTCACATTTTATAGCATCCATATGAGACTCCTTTGGTGATATTATAGCTAAAAACTATTCTCAAAGAAAGCTTTGCGATAGGAGTCTGGTGTAGCCTGTCGAACAAGCACCATAGATTCGCCCCATCTATTTCCACTTTTTGGATATATAGAAACGATAGGGGTCTGGTGATTTGTGATGTGTGGAGCGTAGCGGAATGCATCATGAATAACCTGACCTCGGCTAAACTGCAACACTGTTATATCTCAGCCAAGGTCGAACAATTTCTATACGAGGACACAGCTTCCGTTCGCTTCGCTCACGAAACCAATGTCCCCTAATTGTTAGACCCATACCACTTCTATCATCCAAAAATAAGGAATGAGATATGAGCTTATTTGCGATAGGGGTCTGGTGATTTGTGATGCGTGGAGCGTAGCGGAATGCATCGCAATCGCCTGACCTCGGCTACACTGCAACACTCTTATGCTACAGCCGAGGTCGAACAATTTCTAAAACC
>WFMX01000263.1 GCA_015488875.1 Campylobacterota bacterium
AATCTATATGTATTCATATACTATTTTAATTTTTCCATCATTAAATCAACCATAGCGCCAACATCTTTTAGTGTCATCAGCTCTCCAAGAGCAAATTTTATCTTAAACTCTTTTTCGATAGCACTCACTAAATTAATATGATTTAAGCTGTCCCAATCCTCTATCTCGTCAGAACTTGTCGCATCACTTATCACCAAATCATCTTCATCAAATATATCTCTAAATATCTCTTGAACACCATCAAATACCTCTTCTCTAGTCATTGTCAACCCCTATAAATTTATTTTTGTTTTCATAATTTGAAATATCAAGTCTCCAAATAGTATCGTCATTATTTGTTTTAGTTAATATAAATCCAAATCTTTCATATAAATCTGAAACCATATTGTTTTTAGCACTTTTGTAATAATAACCTATGATTTCAGATACACCATTTTCTTTACATTGCCTAACTAATGCATCAAGCATGGCAAGCTCCATATCTCTCTTGAGTACTCGGCAACTCATAAGCCATAGATCTATATGGCACTCTCTGTTCTTCACCTCCCCTGCGATTATGGCTATCAAACCATTATCGCCATACTTGTCTGTAAGTTTTCCATAGAGAGTGATATATCTATCGCTATTGACTACATCTTCCATCTCGGCAATAGAGTATCTTTTGGTTGTGAGGTTAAATTGGTTTGTTTTGTTCGTGAGCTGGGTAATTCTATCGAGATAGATAGTAGAGAATGGTTTGATCTCAGCATGCATATCAAGCGAGCGTAGGAAGTCATCATACGAGTCAAATGTGGATTGTACTACAGTTCTCTTTTTGTTCTCTTCGTAGTATCTGTTTCTACTGATATCATCGCTAGAGAGTGTTATGGGTTCAAAGTAGCCATTTCTATCTATATGCTCTATGAAATTCACGACATCACTCCCCACATTTGGGACTGCTACACCTTGGACTTGTGAAGAGACTATATCTCTCTCTACAGGATTGTCATCTATAAACACCAAACTATCAATCCCTATATTTATCTCATCGGCTATATCTATGATATTGATATGTTTTGGCTCCCAATTTGCCTTGAATGATACAAAATCATCAAAATGCAATATGCTATCAGGATGTTCAAATCCTTCTTTTGCATTTGCAAAATCATTTTTGGAGCAGACTGCTAGTGTGATGCCTCGCTCTTTGAGTTCTTTGACATATGATTGGAATGATGTGAAACTCTCAGCGACAGCGGTCTCTCTACCTATTTCTATGCCATTCAAGCCATCATCTCCGATCACTCCACCCCAGCAGGTGTTGTCGAGATCCAAAACCAAACATTTTTTTGTTTTACCAAAAATAGCATTGACGATTTTGCAAATATTATACGCTAGGTCAGGGATAGCTTGCAGGCTTAGTGCATATTTTGCTTGATACCATAGTGATCTATCAAACCAATCTCTCAATCCCAGATATGCAGAGAGGTAGTTGATGTCGTTGATATATAGATTTTTTATCTCTCTTGAACTCTTTGCAAACTCCTCATTGAGTCTGTTGATGAGGAGTGTCTTGCCATGTATATCGCTGCTATCTAGATTGCCCAAACTCCTATCTAATGTCAAGTCAAAATTATTTTGGATGATAGGAGCATGAAATCTGTCGAGTGCATTCCATATAGCTCTATATCTTTTTATTTCATCTTCCAATAGCTCATTGACTTCGGTGAGATCATCTCGAAGATTTGGATATCTCATTATGTTTCTGTTTGTGGTGTGGATATAGATGATATCAGGAGCAAATCCATCTAGTAGTTCATTACCAAAGAGAGCATCTTCATAAAATTTATTATATTCTGATTGATAAAAAGTTGGTTTGATGCCGTTGTCGAGCAAAAATAGTTCCAAAATTTCTGCCACCTCTGCCGTGGTAGAGCCACCTAGTATGGCTATATTTTTCTCACTGAAGCTCTCTTGAGAGAGTAGCTCTTTTTTGATAGCTCTTTTTTTTCTTAAAATCTTATCGGCATCTAATGGATGGTGAAAATATGGCAAAATCTACTCCTAGTCACTTCAAGATATCGACCCTTTGTTTTAAAATCCATATCTAGGTATATCTACACTATCATCTATAGTGATCTCAAATTTGTATGGTCTCTCTAGTAGTCCTATGGACTCTTTGGCATGGTATAGTGATTGATTAGACTCTATAGTGAGTAGATTGTCACTATATGAAAACTCTACTCCTGCTTCGTTACTATTTTCATGAAGTAGCATAGTGAGATTGTATATAAAGCTTAGAGATTTCATATGCTCTTTTGGTGGGAGTATATCTCTGTATTTTTCAAATAGCTGTTTTTTGAGTATGGAGTTACCGCATGTGCGAAGCAGGAGAGAGATGAGCAACATATCTCTATGACTGAAGCTGAAATTTAACTCTTGCATAGCTATATAGAAAGCATGTTGACGAGACTTGTATATAGTGAGGGTCTTGCCAATATTTGATAACTTAAGTGCCACCTTGAGAGCATTTAGATACTCATAAGGTAGACCAAACTCTTCATAGCAGAGTTGGTATATGCGAGAAGCTACCTTGAACCTATGCGAATAGCTAGAACTTTTGGGTGTTAGATTGTCAAATCTATCTAATATGCTCTGAGTACTAGGGTTTAGCCCCACAGGAAACTGTAGTCTACTATGTCGCAGTAGATCTTTGAGGAAAAGACCTTCCCTTACTCCTACGCCACTACTCATAACCTCTTTGGCTTCTATCTTTTTGAGTATTTCTATAAATATCAGAGTACCTTCACGGATGGTATCAAATCTAGCTCTTTTAATATCCAACTCTTCAAGTGAACACATATCTGCATTGGCGACAGTCGTGAGATACTCTATCTCATCTTCGACACTATAGCCAAATGCATGTAGCTTGTCTAGTGGATAGCCACTCCTCTTCATGATGGCCTTGCTGAGGGTTCTCACGCTACCACCTATACCTATCGCCAATTTACTTCTAAAGCTATCTGGTAGTCTCTCTAGCTCTTTGGCTATATACTCTCTAGCCCTATCCATAGGCTGATTCTGGTCAAAAAATAGCTCTTTGAGTCGGACAGTACCTATGTTTAGTGAGCAGGTCTCTATGATCTTAGCATCTTCTATCAAGGACATATCTGATGAGCCACCACCTATATCTATAGTGATGCCACTATCTATGGGGAGGAGATTGTTGACCGCTATAGCACCTAATTTTGCCTCTTCGTTACCATCTATGATCTTGATAGAGAGCTTTAGATGAGTCCTTATCCAAGCTACAAACTCTCTGCCGTTTGGTGCATCCCTGAGTGCAGATGTAGCTACACATAGTATCTTGTGAACACGATATTTTTTGGTAGTCTCTATGAAAGATTGTAGTGCTAGATATGCTCGCTCTATACCTATGGGTTGGAGATTGCCCTCCTGTGCATATGCACCTTCACCTATGCGGACTCTACTCTTTTGCTCACATATGAGATGAAAACCATATCTACTAGTGCGTTCATATATGACCAATCTAGCAGAGTTGGAGCCTATGTCTATGATAGCTGTTCGTTTTGCCATGGTAGACTCTTCTACTCCTCTTTTTGCAACTGCTCAAACTTAAATCTAAGCTCCTCTGCATTCTCTACAGTGTTTGGATCGGAAATTATACAGTCGACAGGACATACCGCTATGCATGATGGTTCATCATAATGCCCCACACACTCTGTACATCTATCTGAGTCGATTATATATATTGGATCATTCTCTTCTATCGCATCATTGGGACACTCTTCTCTACAAGCATCACATGCTATACATTCATCAGTTATTACTAGAGCCATACTTACCTCATTGTTTTGGAGTTCGATAATCGTGTTATAGCTTATCAAAGCTTATGCTTTAGTTAAAACAATCCATTGTCTTTTCATATCTTGCAAAAAGGGTATTTAGGTAGTGTTAGTCTGGCTATTGTGCCACTTTTGTCACTCCTGTTGACTAGTTGTACTTTTGCACCCATTCCATCGGCCGCACTCTTTACTAGGAAGAGACCTAGACCGACTCCATCGGAACTCTTCGTCCTCACAAATGGTGCAAATAGATCTCTGCTGTCATCTATCCCCACTCCTTCATCTATCACCTCTACTATCAAATGACCATCACTGATATAGCTTCTCAGCTCTACTTTTTTATCATTTGGTGTGAATTTTAGTGCATTTTGTACAAAATTTTGAAGTATTTGAGTCAAGAGCATAGGCTGAATATGTATAGTGAAGTGTTTAGGCTTTAGGTTGTAGCTAAATTTTTGATTGTTTGAGTCTGCCAATATCTTGTAGTCATTGGCTTTGGTTCTCAAAAAATCTATGATATCTATATCCTTGGGTGTCTCAAACTGCGCCCCCTCTGCTCTACCGAACTCTAGTATAGAGCTTACTATTTTGTTCATCTCATCTATAGATGTGACATTTTGTGTTAGTGCATCTCTGAGATCTTGCTCAGTTGTATTTCTCTTGAGGAGTGTCACTTGTGTCTTGGTCTTCATCACTGCTAGCGGTGTTTTGAGTTCATGTGCCGAACCTATAAATAACTCTTTTTTATACTTGACGAAATTTTGTATACGACTCATGAGTGTATTGATAGAGTCTGCTAATGGCTCAAACTCTAATGGAAGATCTTGACTCTTGATGTGATCCATCATATGCTCATTTCGCTTAGATAGTTTATCTGTCAATATGCGGATAGGAGCTATGAGCATACCTGACAAGAAATATGCATAAAATATGATGATGACCATACCCAATAGATTGATCAGCACGATAGCATTGTATACTTTCTGTTGCATTCTCTTTTGCTCTGTGACATCTGCCGATATGCTCAGGTATGTCTGTCTGAGAAAATCATACGGTAGTAGTATCTGTGCATACTGCTTGTTGTTGAGTTCTACTTGTCTCATATATGTTGGGCGATATTGGGCTTTTGGAAGATAGACGATTTTTGCATTTATGTTGAGAGTCTTTTTTAGGATGTCTCCATTTTTTTCTAAAGCTTGTTTGACATCTGGATAGGTGGCAAATAGATACTCTGCCTGTTTCATCAAGGAGCTTTTGAGTTCTCTATCTACACCATAAGTGATATAGCTATAGAGAACTACAGAAAATGAGAGAATCAATGCCAATAGGGCAATGATAAGTTTGATAAGAAAGCTAGTTCTTATACTTTTTTTGGAAAGCAAAATCTATAACCTCTTCTGCGTACGGTCTCTATGGTAGTGATGCCGAGAGGTTTATCCATCTTCTGCCTGATTTGGTTGATCGCTACCTCTATGACATTGGGAGTGACTAGTTCTGGCTCTTCCCATATGGCATCAAGTAGCTGCTCTTTGGATACTATCTGATCTTTAAACATAGCCAAATGTGTCAATACTTCAAATGGCTTACCCTTTAGCTCTACTTCTGTACCATCATATAGGATCTTCTCCTCTTCGGGATTGATGATGAGGTTATCTATCTCTATGATATTGCTACCGCCAAATCGTAGCTTTGCTTCTATCCTCACGAGAAGTATCTCAAAATCAAAAGGCTTTTTGACATAATCATCTGCACCTGCCCTGAGAGCCTCTATCTCGCTCTCTTTGTCATCTCTCGCAGAGAGCATGATGATAGATGTCTTTGGTGTCTTAGACTTGATATCAGCTATCAAATCTATACTATTGCCATCTGGCAACATCCAATCTAGCAGTACTAGATCATAATTTCTAATGTCAAGAAAGTATTGTCCATCGCTTATATTTTCCGCTACATCGTTCTGATATCCAAACTCTTTGAGTCCATCTGATAGTGTTTTACTTAAGGTTACTTCATCTTCAATGATAAGTATTCTCATAATAAAGATCCTTTATTTTTAAGATATATTTAAAATTATACCATATTTTTGGCGAATATTAAAGTTTTTTTAAAAAACTCTATATTTCACTACATTTCTTCTATCCGTGATGATTGATACTCGTTCCACAGCTCCAGCTATGAAATGCATATTGGAGTCACAATAGCAAAAAAATATCCTTGGCTAGTATTGGGGAATAAAAACTGGCAAGAAAGCCCTTGCTCCATTGCCCAATATCGGAGTTACAATAGCTCTGTTTTGTTATTGTATTCTACCCCAAACTGGAGTTTGGGGACGAGTTAAGTAAATAACTCAAACAGAATATGAGTTCAAACAAGAGAAAGATAAAACACTAAAAGAAGAGAGAAACTTAGCTATATTACAAGCACTAGATGATGGATATAGACAAGCAGAGATAGGAAGATACCTAAGTATCGCCGCTTCTGCTATAGCAAAAGTGAGGGATAAATATGAGTAAAAGTTTGGTTTCTTCACCTGATCCTAGATTTCTAGATTTCGAAGAAGTCCGATATGATCAGGTGGAGAGTTCCACCTGATATCTATGGTTATGTCAATTTGACACTATAAGCCTTTAGGGTCAAAGGCACAGCAGGGCGTTTTATGTGTACTGGTCTTCTGAGAATATCACTGCTATCTAGTGGTCGTGTCAATTTGTCTCTCCACTCTTGATACACTTTGAAGTTATTTTCATAATCGACATATATATCACCTATCTTATCCTCTTTGGAGGCTTTTGTGATAGTGATCTTTTGATGCCAAGCATGGTTACCAGCGATTGGGTCTGGATGTGAAGCTGCTACAGCATTTTGCCAAGCACCACTGAGTCCATCCCACCAAATATTATCTAGATCTTTATTGTACTCTTTGAACTGCCAAGTCTCTCTTCTGTTCATCATAGCTTGATCTATACCCTCTTTTGGCTTGAGTGTACCTATCTTGCCGTCCATTGTCATCTCATAGAGAGGAGCACCGAGACCCATGACACCAAGCTTCTGCTTGAAGCCAGGGATATCTACTGCATTTTTGAGCTTCCATCTACCTGCATGGTGAGAGCAAGCCGTCACACCTGGCATAGTACCCTCTGTAGGTACAGCCATAGCTATAAAGTAACCTGACTCTAGTCCTGAAACTGTATCACTAATGGTACACTTGATAGCATCACCTCTCTTGATACCTAGTCTCTTGGCATCCTGAGTATTGATCCATACAGGGTTATGGTTTTGAGATATCTCCATCAAGTGCTTAGAGTTGACTGATCTTGTATGGATATTATAAGATAGTCTAAAGACTGTGTTGAGTGCGAACTCGTTATCTTTCTCCATAAAGTCATGGTGTACTTGTGACACTACATGCACCATCTTCTTTCTCTGCTCTTTTGTGGTCGGGTATATAGGTATAGCATACTCTGGCCACTTCCATTCTTTGAACCACTCAGAGTAGAACTCTAGCTTTTTACTTAGAGTATGGTATCCTTGTTTGATCTCGCCATTGACTTCTACACCGATAGCTTTTTTGCCACCAAAGACATGATCTTCTACTAGCAGTGTACCATACTCATCTTTCTCTACATCACTAGGATCATACTCATGACCGTGAGCTACATACTTGCCATCTTTGATATGCAAGTCTCTCTCTTGTGGTCTATAGATATTGTCCTCTTCTAGCCAAGTACCTCTATCTCTCATCATCTCATAGTTTGGATATTTTGAGTCAGGATAAGCTATCTTTGCAGCTTTTCTGAGATTTGGCAATTTATCAAATGCTGCTTGATACCACTCTGGTATGGTTACTGCACGAGTCGGATCCTCTTTAGAAGCCCAATACTTTCTCACGCCCAAGCTACCATCTGGATCTACATGATGTACCATAATGTTTGCCCAAAATTCTACCTCTTCCCAAACTTCACCAAGACCTGATGCGATATGAGCTTCTAGTGTAGCTCTCGCTGGGTTTTTAGCTTTCCATCCCATCTTCTCTAGTGCTACCCTGAGTGCAGGCTGACGGAAGCTAAGCCATCTTGCTGGTTTTGTTCCTTCAGATGATTGGTCATGTCTCTCACCTGCAAGTCCTACAGGCAGTATAAAGTCACAGTACCAGTTAGTCTCTGACCAAGTTGGAGATAGATTCATACTCAACTCTATCTTATCCTCTCTTTTGAGGACTTCTATCCATCTAAATCCATCTGGATTAATCCAAACTGGATTATGCATTCTAGGGATCCATACTGAAAGTTTTTTCGGTACGCTTGTGAGTCCTTTGTCGGTCCACTTCTTTTGCCACTCATCATCCATAAGAAGATGTGGCATAATATGTGCCATTTCATAGGTACTGAGTGGATACTCAGGAGGCCAAGCGATCTCATTCCAGACATCTACTCTAGGTGGTCTCTCACCAGATACAGTAGCAGCATCACCCTTTCCATTGACAGATATAACATGCCAGTGGTGAAGTCCTACATTGCCTACATCTCCAGACATAGCTCCTCTGAGTACAAATGGCAAGAAACCTGCTCTTGTATTCATCCATCCACCTCTGTGACCTATGGTTCCAGCTCTCCAAAGGAAAGTTGAAATTCTCTCACCAGCATCTATGAACATATCATATAGTTTCTCTACGAGTCTAGCTTCGACTCTACACTCTTTGACTACAAAGTCAAGTGTGTATGGACTATACATTTCGCCTATCATAGTGATAAACTCTTCGTAGCTGTCGCCCTCAGGTACTGACTTGATATACCCTTTGCCGACTAGGTATGAGAGGTAGTCTCTATCTTTCATCAGTCTATCCCAGTTTACCCAGTTTTTGACAAATGAGTGATCTACTAGACCTTTACCATCTTTGCCTTTTTCGTTGAGTATACGGTTTGCTAGGTAGAGGTAGAGTGCTGCCTCTGTACCTGGCCATGTTGGTATCCATAGGTCTGCCATACCAGCTGAGTTGGACATTCGTGGATCCATCACTACTAGCTTGGCACCTTTTCTTCTGGCATCTGCTATAAATGCAGCAGATTGCTGGAAGTAGTGTCCTGCATCAGCAGCATGTGATGATTGCAAAAATATCAGTTTGGCATTTGCCCAATCTGGAGAGTTTCTATCATCATTTGCCCACTGTATAGTACCCTCTCTAGCACCTGCACTACAGATGTTTGTGTGAGAGTTGTATCCATCGCAGCCCATTGAGTGAGGTACTCTATGACCGAAGCCATTTTCATTTGGTCTACCTACATGAAGCATGATCTGCTTTTTGGAGAGTTCGTCACCATGCTTGAGGGTATCATGTATCTTTTTACCGATATCTTTCATAGCATCGTCCCAAGAGACTCTCACCCACTTGCCTTCACCTCTTTTTGAGCCTGGGGCTCTTTTGAGTGGGAAAGGGATACGATCTGGATCATACATTTGTGATTGTGCTGCATAACCTTTGGCACAGTTACGACCTCTAGCACCTGCATGAAGAGGGTTACCCATATATTTACGAACTTTAAGATCTCTAGGGTCTTGTGATTTTTTATATATACCGATATCTACCCAAGCAGTAAGTCCACATTGTGCTTCACAGTTGGAGCAGGCAGTTGGCACTATCATATACTCTGTAGCTTTTATTCCATTTGGATTGCCTTCGCTCTGTATACCATTTCTACTAGTACCGCCTCTTTTCCAGTCATCACCATCTAGCTCTTTGAAACTATCCCACTCTGCAAGTGGTGGATAGAACGATAGAGTTTTTGGTGTAGGTGTAAATTTGCTATCATCTGCCATAGCAGGAGTAGTAGCAATAGTCTCAAATACACCTTTTGCCATCGCAGCTCCCGCCACTGTATAGGCAGTACCTTTTAGGAATGATCTTCTACTCTCTATAAAAGAGGGTTTTTCGTTGTTCATTGTTTTTGTCATTTACTTTCTCCTCCTTAACTTAACGATAACATTTGTGGGATTTTTAGCCACACATCTTTTGCAAGATATAGACCTATCAGTGCCAATATAGCAGCAAATCTCATAAGTGTTTTGTTATCACTCTTCATATTTGATACACTCAAGAAGAATGGAGCTATATATCCAAGTGCCATAGCCATCCAAAACTGTACATTATACGCACCGCCCGTATGGACATACTCTAATGTAGCTTCTGCCTCTGCTGATTTGAATGAGAAAAAGTACTCACCCATGTACATAGTAAAGCTAAAAAATACCGACATAGCAAGTACTAGTGATAGATCTTTTCTCGCCTCTCTTGTCCAATCATTAGAGATAAAAATAAGAGCTGCCGATCCAGCCATAAATGCTGCTAGCAACATCTGCATAAGCTCTGTTGGTGCTTGCCACAACTCTCTAGCACTAGACTCTGCCATGATGATAGCAGTATATAGTGTCACAGGTATAGCAAGAAATACTACAAATGGAAACAACTTCTCATATAATGCACTATTTGCTCTGAGACTCTTGGCTGGACCACTGTGTCTACCTGCTTCAGGGAATGCATCCAATCCACCAATGACCATCAATACTGTAATCAAAGCAGTAAATAGCGATGCCATCCAAGCACCTACGGTGATAGCTGAAGTCCAATGAGGATGAAGGAAGATATTTACCATTCTATACGGATGATGTAGATCAGTCAGGGTGAAGAGTAGAAATATATTGAGGAAGATGAATGAAATCAACGGCATGAGCCATCTAAGATTTGGCATATCCTCTTTTTTGTGTCTATATAGTAGATATGCTCCTATGAGTATAACTCCTGTACCGACACTCTTTGCCCACATATTTAGTGTAATCATCCAACCCCAAATAATACCTGGAAGTGCTACATCCAATGTAACAACAGCGTGTGTTGCATTAATACCATGCTCTACCATTAGTGACCTCCTTCTTCTTCATGAGACTCATCATCTTGAGTGGTTTTCTCGAAATCCATGAAACTCTTATTGTCATATTTCTCTTCACCTTTAAACGGCTCTAAAAATCTATCAAGGACACTCTCGTGAGGGTCACCGATGTGCTTTAGATGGGTTATGTTGTTGAAGAGTCCATATCCCTCAAGTCTCTCATGTGCTAGAGGATTAAGCGTCTGATTACCGCCACCTACATAAAAATGTTTTGGGGTAGTATTTTTTTCAGGTTTTCTGACCTGTACGCCACCTTGATGCTCCATGATATATAGAGATATATTGCTTGTGTCATCATCCAAATCACCAAATATATTGGCTTGAACAGGACAAGCTACTACACATGCTGGCATCATACCGCTCTCTACACGGTGAGCACAATATGTACACTTATCAGCTGTGTTTGTCTCAGGATCCATATAGATAGCACCATAAGGACAAGCCATCATACATCCTGCACATCCTATACATCTAGAGCTATCGACATTGACTATACCATTCTCCAAGTAATGCAGTGCAGAGACAGGACAAATTCTTTCACATGGTGCATTTTCGCAATGATTACACCTTAGTGGTGTAAAATTTCTGGATGCATCAGGGAATGTACCCACATCTATATATTTGACACGCAATCGCCAAGTGCTTAATGGAACTTCATTTTCCACTTTACACGCAACTTCACAACCCTTACATCCCATACAGAGATTTAGGTCAACCAAGAAACCTAGTTTCATGCTTCCTCCTTAATTTAGCTAAACTTATTATTGTAATAAGCACCTCTTAAATGCTATTTCAAGAGGCTTGCTTGTA
Source organism: Campylobacterota bacterium (assembly GCA_015488875.1). Lineage (GTDB taxonomy): Bacteria > Campylobacterota > Campylobacteria > Campylobacterales > Sulfurovaceae > SZUA-451. The sequence continues at coordinate 11,591 of WFMX01000263.1, forward strand.
CTTTAGTTTATTAGAT
>WFMX01000264.1 GCA_015488875.1 Campylobacterota bacterium
CCCCTAACTGTATCGTTTCTATATATTCAAATGGTGGAAACAGATAGAGTAGCTAAATTGGGTTTTTCGGCAGACTAGTGCTAGAGTAAATTTTCAGTAGCTCAACTTGTTATAATCATACACTTAGTAAAATAGTTAACAGATCAGACTCAAAAGGTAAATTATGCACTTGACAAATGAAGATAAGCATCAATATAGATTTGAAACACATGGACCCAAATATTTGACAGATGGCACTAGCAATGTAGATATGGGTGTAGTGGTCATCACTACGGGAGAATCACATCCATGCCACAAGCATACCCAACAAGAGGAGTCGTTTTTGGCACTTGAGGGTGAGTGTGAAGTGTGGGTAGATGGTCATTTGGTGACTTTGCAAAAAGGCGACTACTTAGTCTGTAAAGAGGGTGAAGCTCACTTCTTTAGAAATGTTACGGATGGTGATTTCAAGGCAGTATTTATCAAAGCTCCTAGATTGGACTTCAAAGATAGCGTATATATAGAGTGGGAGCCTGGCGAGGAGTTCCCAAAGATATAGATAGGAGTGGTGGGGAGACACTACACAACTTGGGTAGCCTTATACTCTATTTTGATATAATATGCTCCAATTTTGATATAAAGGAGTCCATATGCTATTGGGTGTCAATATAGATCATATAGCTGTACTACGAGAAGCTAGGGCTATAGCTGATCCAGATCCGCTAGATGCTTTGAGTATAGTCAAGAGGGCAGGGGCGGACCAGATAACTATACATCTTAGAGAGGATAGACGGCATATCAGAGATAGTGATGCGGAAAATATCATCAAACACTCTATGCTCCCTATAAATCTAGAGTGTGCTATATCTCCAGAGATTATAGATATAGTCACGACACTACGACCTCACCGAGCTACCATAGTACCAGAGAAGAGAGAAGAGGTCACTACAGAGGGTGGATTGGCAGTCGTTGGTGAGCAGATAGCGTTGCAGAGGGCTATAGCACAGTTACAAGCAAATGAGATAGAGGTATCACTATTTATAGACCCTACCATAGAGAGTGTGGAAGCGTCCAAAAGTTTGGGTGTGGAGTGGATAGAGTTTCATACAGGTAAATACGCCAATATATACGCTATGTTGTATGGCAATTTGGCATCGACACCATATAGCATAGCTGAGCTAGAGTTGACAAGAACCAAGCTAAAAAAGATGCTAAGAGATGAGCTAAAGATACTTAGATGTCTTAGCTATGATGCTGTAGAGATGGGTCTTCGTGTAGCAGCAGGACATGGACTCAATTATCATAATGTCAAAGAGATAGTAGACATAGAGACTATTGAAGAGCTAAATATAGGTCAATCGATCATAGCTAGATCAGTTTTTAGTGGATTGGAGCAAGCTATCTTAGATATGCGTGCGTTATTGTTGAGATGAGAAAGATGAAGAGAGTAGCCATCTCCATAGGAGATCTCAACGGCATAGGTATAGAGCTAGCACTAAAGAACCATTATGAGGTATCTAAAATAGTAGAGCCTGTATACATGATAGACTCAGTTATGTTAGATAGATGTTCCAAACTTTTAGATATAGCTATACCTGATGGATTTGAGACGCTAGAGTCCGTAGGAGAGGCTTTTGATATCAGACCATCTCAAGTGAGTGCAAATAGTGGTAGATACAGTTACGACTCCTTTATGAAGGCTATAGAGTTAGCTAGAGATGGAGTAGTAGATGCCATAGTGACACTACCTATACACAAAAAAGCTTGGGAAATGGCAGGTATAGAGTATAAGGGGCATACAGATGCTTTGAGAGATATCTTTGGAGCAGATGCCATCATGATGCTTGGCTGTGAGCAAATGTTTGTAGCACTATATACAGAGCATATACCTCTTAGAGATGTGGCAGATAGTATAAGTGTAGATGGATTGAGCAGATTTTTGATAGATTTCTACCATTCTATCACTCTAAAAGATAGTGAAAAAATAGCACTGTTAGGACTCAATCCCCACGCAGGTGATGGAGGGGTATTGGGTGATGAAGAGTATATCATCAAAGATGCCACCGTAAAGGCACATGAGGTATTGGGACGAGATATCTATACAGAGCCATTAGTGCCTGATGTGGCATTCACTCCTAGAGTCAGAGAGAAGTATAGATATTTTGTAGCCATGTACCATGATCAAGGCTTAGCACCATTGAAAGCACTTCACTTTGATGAAGGGATCAATGTATCGCTCAATCTGCCTATAGTCCGCACATCAGTAGATCACGGTACAGCATTTGATATAGCATATAGTGGTGCTGATATAAGCAACCTAAGCTACATAAATGCCATAAAATATATATAAAAGAGAGAAGATGAGATATAATATAGTCTATATGGGTACACCAGATTATGCCCAAAAGATATTGCAATCACTTATAGATGCTGAAGATATGGATGTATCCTTAGTCTTTACACAGCCAGATCGCCCTGTGGGTAGAAAGAGGGTATTGACACCACCACCTGTCAAAGTATTGGCAGAGGAGATCGGCATAGAGGTGATACAGCCAGAGAGATTGACAGAGGAGGGCATAGCCCAGAAGATAGCTGAGGTGAAGCCAGACTTCATAGTCGTGGCTGCCTTTGGTCAGTTGCTACCCAAGGAGGTATTGGACATAGCACCTTGTATCAATCTACATGCTTCACTACTACCCCAATATAGAGGAGCTAGTCCAGTACAACAATCCCTGCTCAATAGCGATAGATATAGTGGTATTACCGCTATGTTGATGGAGGAGGGGCTTGATAGTGGTCCTATATTGGGGTATAGATATTTTGAGATACCCAAAGAGATGAGATTGTCAGGATTGATGGAACAGCTCTCCATAGACGCATCAAATTTTACGCTTGAAATCATCAGAGAGTTTGAGAGTATCGAGCCTATGCTGCAGATGAAAGCCAATGCTACCTACTGTAAAAAGATACGCAAAGCAGATGGCGAGATAGACTTTGGCAATGCCCAAAAGATATACGACAAATATAGAGCGTTTGAAGGCTGGCCTGGTATATTTACCGTAGATGGTTTGAAACTCATAGAGATCTCTATCGTAGAGACAAAATCCACGCACAAAGAGGCAGAGATCATCTCCGTAAAAGATGAGAGTGTCATTATAGGGTGCGGTGTAGGAAGTATAGAGATAAGCACTCTTCAGCCAGCATCAAAGCGAGCGATGAGTGCAAAAGCATATCTTTTGGGAAGGGGGCTAAAAGTTGGAGATACTATCGTTTGACAAGCTAGATTCTACCCAAAAGTATCTCATAGAGGAGATAGAGCAGGGGAGACACTCTCCACCTTTAGTAGTGGTGACAAGAGAGCAAAGTAGCGGTATTGGCAGTAGAGAAAACAGCTGGAGTGCATCTGTGGGAGATTTGCTATTTTCATTTGCTGTTGATATATCTCAATTGCCTGATGACCTACCTCTAGGCTCTGCATCTATATATTTTTCATATCTCATGAAGAGAGTTTTGCTACCATACGATAATAGCGTTTGGCTCAAATGGCCAAATGACATATATTTGGGAGATTACAAGATAGGTGGAGTGGTGACAAAGAAAATAGACGATACCATAGTGTGCGGAATTGGTCTAAATTTGCAAAAGTCTCAAAATAGTTTCAAATCACTCAATAGCGATGTCTCAGCAGATATATTGCTAGAGACTTATCTGAAAGAGCTAGAGTTAAAAGAGAGATGGAAGCAGATATTTAGCGAGTATAAGATAGAATTTGAATTAAGTAGAAGATTTTCAGTACATATTGGAAACTATCAAAAAAACCTTAAAAATGCACTTCTATGTGGGGATGGTTCATTGATTATAGAGGGAAAGAGAGTATACAGTTTAAGATGAGTGAAACAATAAGTATAGCCAACCAAAAAGGTGGCGTAGGCAAGACTACAACAGCGGTAAATTTGGCAGCATCACTAGCAGATAGTGGAAAAAAAGTATTATTGATAGATGCAGATCCGCAATCAAACGCGACTACAAGTCTAGGATATAGCCGTAGTGATTATGAATTTAATATATATCATGTATTATTGGGTATCAAAAAATTACATGAGATAATATTGAAGACAGATATCAAAAGATTGTCACTAGCACCATCAAATATAGGGTTGGTAGGGATAGAGAAAGAGTTTTATAACCCAAAGAAAAAAAACAGAGAGTTGATACTGAAAAACAAAATAGAGGATCTCAAAGATAAATATGACTATGTCATCATAGATTCACCACCAGCTTTAGGTCCTATCACGATAAATGCACTCAGTGCATCTGATTCGGTCATCATACCTATACAATGTGAATTTTTTGCTCTTGAGGGTTTGGCACAGCTACTAAATACAGTAAGTTTATTGAAAAAGACGATCAATCCCAAGCTTCAGATAAAGGGCTTTTTACCTACTATGTACTCAAAGCAAAACAATCTATCAAAGCAGGTGCTAGAGGATTTGACTCATCATTTTAAGGATAAGCTATTTCATATGCAAAAAAGTGAAGAGTGTATAGTTGTACCTAGAAATATCAAAGTGGCAGAGAGTCCAAGCTTTGGTCAGCCTGTGACAAGCTATGCGAGTAGCTCCAAAGGTAGTGTAGCATATAGAGATTTAGCTACAGTTATTATTAGAGGTTAGATATGGCGTTAGGTAAAGGATTGGGTGCGATACTCGAAGAGGTAGGATTGGCATATGAGGAGCAGATAGAAGAGAGTAGTGCATTAGATCAGGCAGAGTCTACACTCAATATAGATGAGTTGGATGTAGGGTTGATAGTAGCAAATCCATATCAGCCAAGAAAGCATTTCGATGAAAATGCACTACAAGAACTGAGTGACTCCATACTCAACCACGGTCTACTTCAGCCTATAGTGGTCATGGAAAAAGATGACGGCTATCTACTCATAGCTGGGGAGCGAAGACTTCGTGCTCACAAACTTGCAAATCTAGATAAGATTAAAGCGATCGTAGCAGATGTAGATATAGACAATGTAAAACTCAGAGAGTTGGCACTCATAGAGAATATACAGAGAGAAAATCTCAACTCCATAGAGTTGGCAAATTCATATGCCGAGCTGATAGAGGTACACAATATTACGCATGAAGAGCTGTCCGATATAGTTCACAAGAGTAGGTCACAGATCACAAATACAATGCGTCTCCTTACACTTAGTGAGTATGCACAAAAAAATATGCTCGAAGGGAAGATATCTCAGGGTCATGCGAAAGTCATGGTGGGACTAGAGCCGAAAACACAAAAGATTATCATAGATACGATTATCGGTCAAAAGTTAAATGTAAGAGATACGGAGAAGATGGTGCAGAGGGAGAAAAACTCTCAAGATAAG
>WFMX01000265.1 GCA_015488875.1 Campylobacterota bacterium
AACCTCTCCTCTTCCACTTCACACAAAGCCCCAAACTCCACCAAACACTCCAAAACCAAAGCCAATTTCAAAAGTGACTCCAGCGAAATCTATTCAAAGCGTTCAAAGCGTTTGAGAGATCCGAGGCTGACACCTGAGCGAGAGGCAAGTTGGGGTTGGGTGTAGCCTAGTGATTTTCTGCGTTGTCTAAATCTAGTTTTGAGACTCTCCATCATCTTTGATGGAGTAGGAGGCAAAAAAGATAGCATATTAGTCCTTTTTTGGTTATGTGGTTATTGTAGCTAAAATACTATCCGATTAATGTAAAATGTCAAAAGCATTTTGATTATGCAGATATGCTATGGTAGATGTCTCCAAGTGATGATAGTATACCTCACAGAGAGCGTAGAGGAGGCTAGAGAAAAGCACAAAGATAAGTTTGATATCAAAGTAGTCAGTTCCTCCGTACTAAGCCTATTCATCATACCGATACTCTATGAGATATATGAAAAGAGGAGATTGGAGAAGTGAGGTTTGGGGTAGTTGATACCAAAGCATTTACATATCTCAATAATCAATTTGTAAAGATCTGTGTCTATTACTTCATATTGATAACAATGGAGCGGACATCACTGAAACAAAATTCCTGCGTCGTATGGGTATAATTGGTCTTGTGCAGTTCCTTGGAGTTGGATTGGTGGGGTTACTTTGGACTTGCACTTATAGTATCTAAGCTTTTGCTGTTCTGCTCTTTTGTTTTTAAAACAGTCATTCACCCCTCAATTTCAGCAAAAAATCATATAATACGATTTGTAAAATTAAATAATATGGAGTATATAAATGTTGAGATTTGCACCCTCCCTTGATGCTGATATCTCTATAGATGATCTGCGTATAGCTATAGTCGACTATATAATTGCAAAGCAACGAAGCGATCAATATATAATTCGCATAGAGGATGGAGACAAGGATAGAGACAAAGATAGAAATCTTGAAGGAAAAGACACAGAGGTATTAGAGATACTAGAGAAGTTTGCCATACCGCATGATAGGGTCTTTCATCAAAGTGAAAACCTGCATATGCATCAGACGCTAGCTATCAGGCTGCTAGAGGAGGGTAGGGCATTTGCCTGTACTTGTACCACTGAAGAGTCGGACGAACTACATAGCTGTAGTGCCAAATGTCGAGATATGAGTAGGGATGAACTATCGAAGATAAAGGCGGAGAAGATACCATTTGTGATCCGTCTCAAAAAACCTAGCTCTACCATAGGCTATCACGATATCATACAAGGCGATATAGAGTCTTCTCCTGAGGAGATAGATGATTTTGTGATACTTCGTGCAGACAGTACACCCACTTACAATTTTGCCTGTGCTTGTGATGATATGCTCACTGCTGTTGACTTCATCATCCGTAGTGAAGATCATATCTATGATACGCCAAAGCAGATATATATCAAGGAGCTTTTGGGATACAGTAGTGAGACTACCTATGCTCATCTGCCTAGTATACTTAGTAGTGATGACGATATATCACTACTAGAGCTGCTTCGTGAAGGGTTTATACCTGATGCTATCATCAACTATCTTGTGTCTATTGGTAGTTCTAGCTCCAAAGAGATATTTATCCTCTCAGAAGCCATAGAGTGGTTTAAGCTAGAGAATATATCCAAAGAGTCCGTCAGATTTGATAGGGAAAAGTTGCGTTATATCAATTCGCAACACCTCTATATGATGGATGACAAAAGACTCTCTACCATCTTTGGCTTCGCAGATGCAGATATAGGCAAATTGGTCAAGATATATCTGCGAGAAGCAAGCACCATCAGCGAACTAGAGAGCAAGATCAGACCTATATTTGGATCCAAAGAGTTCTCAGGAGAATGGGGCGAGCAGATGCGTTTACTAGAGGGTATCATATCTGACCTACCTTTCATATCTGAGTTCGATAAGTTTCACGAGCTACTCGCAGAAAAGAGTGGACTCACAGGAGATCAATTTTCAAAACCGCTTCGTATCCTGCTCACAGGGACTGACAATGGTCCAGAGCTTTGTGATATTTACCCACATATCAAATCATATCTATTGGAGATCACATCATGAGCGCACTACTCTTTGCTATAGTACAACTAATTCACACTGTCATAAATATATATATCTGGATTATAATCATCTCGGCTCTTATGAGCTTCATCAGACCTGACCCACACAATCAACTCGTTCAAGCCATATATAGACTTACTGAGCCAGCTTTTGAGTTTGTGAGAAAAAATATACCATTTGTTGTCATATCGAACATAGATTTATCGCCTATCGTGATACTACTCACACTTCAGTTTATAGATGTATTTTTGATGCGACTTGTATTTTAGGTAGTACGCATGAAATTTTTCATATCCTCACTTTGGATAGTCATGTTGCTATCTGTATCCGTAGAGGGAAAGACATTTAGCTATTCACAAATACATTCTATGCCATGCTGTGTAGAGAAAGATTACTATATATGGCGTTTTTTGAGTCAGAGGAGTACCACCTCGTCAGAGGCAAAGGCTATCATAAAAGATGTAAACCATCTCAATAAAAAGCTAAAAGTTTCATATAAGAAAAAGACAGGATTGAGGGCAAAAGCCTACAAGAGAAAGGCTGCACCAACGAGACAACCCACAAAAGTTGAGAGAGAGGATTGGCTAGCTAGAAAAAAAGGCAAATCATTTCAAGCATATCAGAAAAAAGGCATCAATGCACTAAAAAAAGGCAATGATACATTGGCTGTGGCATACTTCCAAAAGGCGAGGTCATTAGCGAGAAAGAGGCTTCAGGCAGATCAAGCTACATTCTGGCTCTATATGACTACGAAAAAAAGGGGGTATTTGAGACAACTACTCAAAAGTTGGGATGTCAACATATATACACTCATAGCGAGAGATAAGATGCATATCAAGTACCCAAAGACTATTACCCCTAGATTGCCAAAAAAAAATCTATCTCACTATAGTGACACAAATCCTATCCATTGGGCATACATCAAAAAGAAACTCTTTGCACCAAATACCAATATGAAAAAACTAGCAAGTAGATATGTGGCAGAAGAGTCAATAGGTGTCTATACATACATTCGGTCTACTGCCTCTCACCAAAAAGAGATATATTATCCAATGCCATACCGAAATCTAATGTCGAGATACAACAGGCAGAGACAAGCACTCATATATGCCATAGCACGACAAGAGAGTAAGTTTATACCTGCATCCGTCTCTAGGTCATTTGCTCTAGGTATGATGCAAATCATGCCATTTCTCATAGAGCATATAGCCAAGCAACGAGGCGAAAAGATAGACTTGGACGATATGTTCAATCCCAAAGTTGCTATAGTATACGCAAATCACCATCTCGACTATCTCAATAAATATCTATACAATCCTCTATTTGTAGCATATGCATATAATGGTGGTATAGGCTTCACTAAGAGACTCATCAAAAGATCTGACTACTTCAGAAAGGGTAAATATGAGCCATATCTGAGTATGGAAAAGATGACAAATGTAGAGGCTAGAGAGTATGGCAAGAAGGTACTAGTCAACTTTGTGATATATCTCAACAAGTTAGGCATAGCAGCGAGAATCACGCCTATCATAGAGCAGTTGACCGACCCAACCAAGACGGACAACTTTAGGCACTAGGAACTTTTCAAAAACAAAATTCCTGTGTCGTATTGATAGTTTTATTCTTGTGCAACTCCCTAGCTAGATAGATTTTGATCTACCTTGCCTACAGCACAAGATACGAAACTTTTCGCTTTTGTAGTAGTGGTCTCTACAAATCCTAGCTTGTCACTACTCAGCGGATAACCCAATCGTTTAAGTGCCTTAGCTAGTTCTTCTACTCTATCATCATCTATATCTAGTGATATCTCACGAGGATACTTCTCTAGATCTACAGCTATCTCACCAAACTCATCTCTCAACTTTGTCGTCAAGGTATTTGCACACCCATCACACTTCACATTTTCTACTTGAAATCTCTTTTTCATCTCATCACCTCTTCTCTGTTTTGTTATACATCATAATATGTTTTTGTGTAAATGGTGTGTAGTAATGATTGATGCATTAGCAAACAGCACCCTACACGACCCCTCAAAAGAAAAACATACATAAAAGATGGGGATTTTCGTAGGGTGCGTTTGCCAACGCACCGTGGGCTACAGAGGTGCAAGATATTTGAAATTGTCTTGACTTTTGGGGTAGAATAGTACTTTACGGATGGGACTTTATGGGGTTCTGTCAAAACAAGATTTTTTTGGGCTTATGGTCCTCAATTAATTGGTTTTTTTGTAATTTTATTTTTTTTACAAAAAAGAATTGAAATTTGGTTTAATTAATAAAAAATGAGAGGAAATAAAAATGGCAGAAAAATGCACTAGTTGTGGTACTACATTTTTTAAAAAAGACATTATCAGCACAGAAAAAGAATATTCATATATTTGCCGTGGAGAAGCATATGATGAACTCGAAGATGTACCAAGTCAACGACGAGATGAAGCAGAAT
>WFMX01000266.1 GCA_015488875.1 Campylobacterota bacterium
AGATATCCCTATACTATACACAAATTCTACAGAAGCAGAAGCTGTCAAGCTATTTTCAAACACATATCTAGCTATGCGTGTGGCTTATTTCAATGAGCTAGATAGTTACGCACAAGCACATGGATTGAATACCAAGCAGATCATAGAAGGTGTAGGATTAGATCCTCGTATAGGTACACACTACAACAACCCATCATTTGGCTACGGTGGCTACTGCTTACCCAAAGATACCAAACAGCTAAGAGCAAACTATCAAGATGTACCAAACAGTATAATCGGTGCCATAGTCGAGTCAAACCGCACTAGGAAAGATTTCATAGCACAAAGTATCATAAACAAAAATCCAAAGATAGTAGGTGTCTATCGCCTCATCATGAAGAGCGGATCGGATAATTTCCGTGCATCATCCATACAGGGCATTATGAAGAGGATCAAAGCCAAGGGCATAGAGGTGGTAGTCTATGAGCCAGAACTTGAAGAAGATGATTTCTTCAATTCAAGAGTCATTAGAGATTTAGATAAATTCAAAGAGATGTCAGATGTCATCATAGCCAATAGACTATCGGATGATATATTAGATGTCAAAGAGAAAGTATATACAAGAGATCTATTTGGTAGTGACTAGCGGATATTGATTTATACACACTTTTTTAGAAGGAAACACTTTGCAAGATTATATTATTGCTGCAAGACTTTTGACCATACCATCATATCTACTGATCTCTTCTCTATATGCATAAATGCCAATGGTAGATCTATAGCATATCCTAAGCTGTGTGAAGATAGTTTGGGGGTTTGGTATGTCAGGAGCCAATCTATCTTGTCTCTCATGGCTCTCAGCATACCCTCTCCACCCTCGACCAAAACAAATGATGGTTTCTGTAAAAATGTCAAATCATTAGTGATATCAACATCTCTATCTGCCACATGAAATAGTGGTATATCTCTATCGAAATTATCGTTTTTGGAGTATATAGTCACGCTAGGAGGCTGATCATCTGTAAATCTACAATCTAATGTAGGTCTATCTACCCTTATAGTGTTGCCACCTATGAGTAGTCTATCACAAACGGCTCTGAGTCTATGTACATGCGTGAGTGACTCAGGAGAGCTTAGGTACCCACCACCTATCTTACCATTTATCGTCTGTGCTAGCTTAAATAGCACAAATGCTCTATCTTGCCATATCGCAAATGGCTCTATCAGCTCTCTAGCACTCTCCTCTAACACTCCCACCTCTACACTCATACCTGCAGATCGCAATCTCTCTATACCACCACCATGTCCGTCTATGGGATCTCTGAGTGCTATGGTTATCTTTTTTAGTTTGAGCCTCTCTAGCAGTATGGCACATGATGGAGTTTTGCCACTATGGTTGCATGGCTCTAGTGTTACAAATATAGATGTCTCTCTGAAAAATCCATCAGGTAATTGAGTCAAAAAAGCATGTGATTTATGGGAGTCAAATTTATCAAAATCTATCTTACTCTCAACTATAGTTTCATATGCAGTTATGAGGGCTAAGACCTCTGCGTGAGAAGTGCCTGCTCTCTGGTGTGCCTCTACGGCGACTATCTTACCTCTGTGAGTGACAGTAGCACCGACTGCGGGATTGGGGTATGTGAGACCTTGATACTGCCATGCTTTATCTATGGCTAGTTGCATTTCTAGGTGAGTCATCTATTTTTTCTTTGGTTGGTTCCAATCATAGTATGTCTTTGCTTTTTTGATCTCACTATAGCTATATGACTCATCGCCATGCTTTGTCTCTACCACTATGCCATCACTATCTGCACTTTTTAGCGTGCCTTTGAGTCTATCTTGTGATGGTACTGCTAGCTTGACCTTTTCGCCTATGGCTTTTTGGAAATGCTCTGGCTTGCGAAGCTTTCTCTCTATGCCTGGAGAACTTACTTCTAGTCTATATCTGCCATGCATAGGTGGGTGGACATCAAGAAAAGGAGATAGATCATAAGATATATCGGCACAAGTATCTAGGCTGACACCAGACTCCTGCGTTACATAGACACGAAATATAGTCTCTTCTGCTTCAGTAGCTATCTCACTATCGTAAAAGTCTGCACCATTGGCTTTGACTATCTTCGCTATTTCACTATCAAGATTCATTTTGATCTCCACTATTTTTTTGACCTGATGGAGCCGTCTTGATCTGCTCAAAAAGCTCCTCAATGCGACTGAGTTTCTCTAGCTGATCGTCAAACTCAAATGTCATTCGAGGGGCTTTGAACCATCCCTCCATCTGCTTGCACTGATTTTGTATGTAGCTAGAGACTTTTCTAAGCTGTTTTAGTGCTTCGCCCTGCTCTTTCGGGCTTAGAAATGATGGCTCTAGATATACTTTGGCATCACTCCTGCCCTTTGAGCATACTACATCTGTGACCAATAGTGAATTGATACGACTATCATCCAATCCACCCAAGGCTTCAGGGATGATCTCTTTCAGAACAGATTCTACTCTGTGTCGCTTGATCTCCTCTTGTGTCATAGTTGGACTTGCTCCTCCACATCTTTGAATGTCTCAAAGATATCTCCAGCTTTTATATCATTGAAGTTTTCTAGCATGATACCACACTCATAGCCATTTTTGACCTCTTTGGCATCGTCTGTAAATCTCTTGAGAGATGAGATAGTACTTGTGTAGACCACTACACCATCACGAATAAGTCTAGCTTTGCTACCTCTCACTATAGAACCTTCTATTACTTTAGAACCAGCGATAGTACCTACTTTGCCGACTACGAATGTCTCACGCACCTCTGCTTGTCCCGTCACTTCTTCTGTGACCACTGGCGACATCATACCACCCAATAGTGCTTTGACATCATCCAATAGATCATATATGATAGAGTACGACTTGATCTCTACACCTAGCTCTTTGGCTCTCTTCTTGACGGATCCTGTAGGTCTGACATTGAACCCTAGTATGATAGAGTTCTCACTAGCATCAGCCAAAGCTACATCACTCTCTGTCACTCCACCAACACCCTCATGAATGACATTGACCTTGACCTCTTCATTTTTGAGATTGTCGAGAGTCCCTTTGATGGCCTCTAGCGATCCTTGGACATCTGCCTTAAGTATCACTGGTAGCGATCTTAGCTGACCCTCAGCTATAAGTGCAGATAGATCATCTAGTGTAGCCTTGGTACTCTTGGATAGCTCTTTGGATCTAGCATATTCTGCTCTCTTCTCTGCTAGCTCTTTGGCATCTCTCTCATTCTCCATAGATACGAGTACATCACCTGCATCTGGAACTTGATTGAGTCCTACGACTGCCACAGGTGTACCTGGCTCAGCTACTTTGAGTATAGTACCATCATCACTTCGCATGGTTCTGACTCGTCCAAATGTATTGCCCACGATGACGCTATCGCCCACTTTGAGTGTACCATTTTTGACTATGATATTGGCTACTGGACCGAAGCCTTTTTCCAATGAACTCTCTACTACTATAGCTTTCGCCAATCTATCAGGATCTGCTGTAAGCTCCATCACCTCTGCTTGTAGGAGTATGACATCTAATAGCTCATCTATACCCAAGCCACTATGTGCTGATACCTCTACAAACTCATTCTCTCCACCCCAATCCACAGACATCACCTCTAGCTCTGCTAGTTGTGACTTGACCATCTCTGGGTTTGCACTCTCTTTATCCATCTTGTTGATAGCTACGATGAGTGGCACGCCAGCTGCTTTGGTATGAGATATAGCCTCTTTCGTTTGTGGCTTGACACCATCATCCGCCGCTACTACTATGATGACTATATCTGTAGCTTGGGCACCTCTAGCACGCATCTCCGTAAAGGCAGAGTGACCAGGAGTATCCACAAATGTGATCTTTTTGCCATTTTTCTCTACTTGGTATGCACCAACATGTTGTGTGATACCGCCTGCCTCTCTATCTACTACCTTTGTAGTTCTGATCCTATCTAGTAGGGATGTCTTACCGTGGTCGACATGTCCCATGATAGTGATGACTGGTGGTCGCTCCTGAGGGTTTTCATCCTCAGTCATGTCATATACTGATGAGTAGTCAAGTGCATCAAGCGGATTGATAGTAGTCACTTCTACTTCAAACTCATCTGACAATATCTCTATGTCATCTTTGTCGAGGAAATCGTTTTTGGTTACCATAGTACCTAGAGTAAAGAGTACTTTGACCACCTCACCTACACTTCTGCCAACCTTCTCTGCAAACTCATAAACTCTTACATTTTCTGGTATCTCTACTACGCTTACTCTCTCGCCACTCTCTTCAGGTTTTGAGTATCTCTTTCTCTTTCTTCTTCCTCTACCGAATGAGTTATTGTGCTGAGGACGGAATGTGTTGGCCTGTGGACCTCTCTTTTTTTGTTCTGCTTTTCGTCTCTCATCTTGTCTCTTCATCTCTTCATAGATATTTTTATCGCTAAAGTCCAGTAGTACGACCTCTGCTTCATCATATATCTCATCACTACCACCAAAGTCTCTACTTCCCATGATGTCTAGCTTCTCACCACTATCTTTGGCCTCTGCTACTCTCTTTGGTTTCTTCCTTCTTGCTACCGCTGGTGTGCTATCTGACATGGATATCTTCTTCTTGACAGGAGCTCTTTTGGCTTTACGGACGATAGTTATACCGCCTCTTGAGAGAGATTTCTTTTTGGGAGCTTTTTTCTCTTCTTTATTTGTAGGTTTCGGATCTTTTGCTTTTACATCCTCTGTTTTCGGCTCTTCTGCTTTCGCATCTTTAGACTTCTGCTCTACATCGACACTCTCTTTTGTAGGCTCTATCTTATGCTCTTCTGCTTTAGCCACAGAGCTATCTTTCTCTGTTGCGATCTCCGCAGTCTCCGTAGGCTTTTTCGTATTATCATTATCTTCTGCCTTTGAATCCACTAGAGACTCTTTCGGCTTCTTCTTGATGATAGTTATCTTAGACTTTGGAGTAGGCTTTTTAAAATTTTCTGGTAATATACCACGCATTGCATAATCTACAAGTATACCCGCCTCTTCCACTTTGATAGAACTATTGGCTGCTTTTACATTGTATCCCAACTCTTTCGCTTTTACCAACAATTCCCCATTGGAGAGACCTGCTTCTTCTGCGATCTCTTGGATTCTTACTTTATCCATACTTTACTAACTCCTTTAAAAACTTAACAAATTGTTCGCCATCTTGCTTAAAACGCTTCGTTAAACCTTTGATTTTTTTATTGTTATCTATGCACTCGTTACAGACATAAAAACTTCGTCCAAACCCTCTATATGCTACTACTTCACTATCTACATGTTGTAGTCGCACCATCTCTTTTTGTCTACTTCTCTTACGACATGAGAGACACATACGGATCTGTTTCTTATTTTTCACGCAATTATACCCAAAAAGAGTTTAACTCTTTGCCGTAGCACCATAATTATCTAGTGCTTTGTCAAAAACTCTATATTTTGGAAACCTATTTTGCAGTGTTCGCCTGATCTTTTCAGAATCATCCGCATAACATAGTGAAAAAAATGTAGAACCACTCCCCGATAGTGTACTCATGATAGCACCGCTCTTTAGTGCTATCTTCTGCACCTCAAAAAGCTCTGGCATCATTTTCATCCGTCTTGTCTGATGTAGTTTGTCTTTGGACGCTATACGAAGTAGATCCCAAGACTCACTCATAAATAGACCTGTCATAAATGCTGCTCTTGATAGTGAATATACTGTCTCCTCTTTTTTGTAGACTTTTGGTAGTACAGTTCTTGACCGTGCTGTGGATATGGTCCTATCTGGCACCACTAGAACGGCACGAAGATACTCAGGCAGTCTCCGCTTTTTACTATATACTCTATCTCCTTCCACGCAGGCTACATTAAATCCACCCATCACAGCTGGTGTGATGTTGTCGGGGTGATGCTCGTATCTCAATGCACGATTTAGTATATCTCGCTTGTTGTACTTGACACCTGCTGCCGTGTATGCTGCTGTGATAGATGCCACTATGACTGCTGATGAGCTGCCCAATCCTCTGGAGATTGGTATCCTGTTTGTAAACTCAAAGCGAAATACCGCCTCTTGTTTGGTCAATCTCCTATAGTTTTCATTAAATATATTTAGGAAGAGTGTATTTTTCTTGATCCTAGGGCTATCTGAGCCCTCTCCCTTTGTGGAGACACTCAAAAATTGTGATGGCTTGATGATGATCTCATTTCTTAGATCTATAGCCAATCCTAGGGAGTCAAACCCTGGTCCTAGATTGGCACTTGTTGCGGGTACACTTATAAGCACAAATCTCCTTTTCTTTCATACTGCTGGAAGTTGATAGTCTGGCACAGAGCTTGAAACTACTTCAAGATTGGAAATATCCTGAGGTAGTCTATACTCTTGTGGCAGTGGTCTATCAAATTTTTTTGTTATTATAGTCTCTTTCTCTTTGATAAAATAGAGATTTCCCAAAGCCTTGATAGGTTTGCCACCATTGAGTAGAAAAGCACTACATCCATAGAATGGTATGCCATCTACTATCTCTATGCTCTTTAGCATAATATATGTCAATTTGATAGACATATAGCTACCAGGACCATGGCTATATATGATAGATGAGATATCATATCTATCTAGCATATCCTTGATGAGTACCATAAGTATATCAGATGTCTTTTTGCTACTCTCTATCTCTTCTACCAACTGATCATCCATATAAAGCCCCAATTTTAAGGGGTTTGATATAGATATGATAAGCAGTCTGTAGCTATGCGAAACTTTTTGCAAACTCTCTGCTCTGTAGAGATTCTATAGCTACTAGTTCATAGTTTTTACTATCGGATAGTAGAGCTTTTGTCAATAGATGATTGAGGTGGTGACTACCTGCATATGCACTATATGCACCTAAGATATTGTATCCTGAGACCATCATATCGCCCATGGCATCTAATATCTTGTGTTTGACAAACTCATCTTCAAATCTAAGACCCTCTGGATTGAGTATCTTGTGGTCATCCAAGCCTATGGCATTTTGAAGAGTTGCACCTAATGCTAGGTTGATACTCTGTAGATACTGTATATCTTTTGCAAAACCAAAGGTTCTTGCTCTAGCTATGTTTTCCACGAAAGCTTCTCTACTAAATTCAAATCTGTTGCTCTGCTGTCCTATAATAGGGTGGTCGAAATCTATCTCAAAATCAAATGTAGCAGTAGATGATGGTGAGAGCTTAGCAAACTTATCTCCATCTCTCACTTGAACATCTCTAGTGATGCGGATCACCCGTTTGCTCTCCTCTTGACTCTCTATACCTGCTTCATCTAGCAAAAGGCAGAAACTGATAGCACTACCGTCCATCACTGGCATCTCACTACCATCTACTATGACACGAATGTTGTCTATGCCATAAGCATATATGACAGACAGGAAATGCTCTATAGTTGAGATAGAACCTCGTTCGCTACCTATGACAGTCGCCATCTGAGTATTTATGACACTTTTAGGTGACAAAGGGATACTTGTGGCTAAATCTTCTCTGTAAAATACAATACCTGCATCTACGCCCAATGGCTCAAGCCTAAGTTTGATAGGTGCCCCCGTGTGGAGTCCGATACCCAATACTTCAACTGCTTGCGCGATGGTTCTTTGCTTCATCTTATCTCCTGTTTCTCTCGTGAGAACTCTTGCATATTGAGTAATTATAACATAAATTATAAAAAACTAAGAGTCTTTCATCTGAAAACTATAAATATCTCTCTACTTTTTACTATCTGAAACCTTGATACTGTTCACTTTTTTTGGGAGACCGCCTATGATGGCATCTGCATCGTTAAATATTTTGTCTATATTGTCTCGGATCCACTTGCTATCTAGCCACTCTACAGGTCTCACCTCTATACCCTGTACTAGTATACCAAAGTGCAGATGATCCCCAAGTGCCAACCCTGTCATACCAGTCTTTGCTATAGTATCACCTGCTTTTACCTCATCACCATCTTTGACATCTACTGTAGCACAGTGACCATAGAGTGTATAAAGTCCCAATCCATGATCTATGATAGGCATATTTCCATATATGCCATTATAGTCAGCAAATACCACCTTGCCACCATTGGAAGCGACTATACGAGCCATCTTTGTGCTTGCCATGTCGTATCCTAAATGATATGACTCAGATATGACATTTGACTTTTTACCATAGTAGTAGTATCTATGGTCTCCGAAACTTGCGACCTTTTTGCCATTTTTGAGCGGGTAGAACTTTTTGATCTTCCAGCTATCTAGTACATCATTGGATAGATTGGATGTATATCTATGTATGAGCTTTTCATTATCTATACGCATAGTTTCGTTGACGGCTTTCAATCTCTCAAACCTATCTGCCTTCATATATTTACTATCTTGCTCTGCTAGATCGGTGATCTTGCCATCTATGAACTTATCTGATGCTCTTATGGTTGAGGTACGATAGTTTCTTTTTTTGGTATAGTATGGTATCACGGATGCTCTTTTGTTGCCTGCTCTATCTCGTGCGACAACCTTGGCAGTGAAGCTATCTTCTCTAAAAGGCCATGCTATCAGAGATACGAAATATCCATTTTTTTTGTATGGTTGCACTTTGAACTTTTTGTGAGCTGCCTCTATATATAGGTCTGCCAATCCATCATCATCGGAAGCTTGGAATATCACCAATGCACTTCCTCCTTGGGTCACACTATATGAGTTGGCGACTATATTTACATTGGGACGGCGGTAGTCTATCTTGAGAGCTACTTTTTTGCTCACGCTATTGCCACTTAGATAGTTCCATTTGCTGTTATCATTCACTGTGACATTGAGATATATCACTTTTGCTTTTCTGTTCAATCCAGCTTTGGGATACTTGACTAGTATCTTCTTCTCTTTGATACCTGTCAAGTCGTGTGCCGTGGCGACTATTATCTCTTTCGCTCCGTCACCAAGTGAGACTTGATAACTCTTTATGCCTATATTGTCAGATAGTGTTACTGCTAGAGGATCTTTCGTATTCCAGTAGCTATATTTTGGCATCTCTATCGTGGGTGGAGTCTGCTCAAACTCATCTGCTGTATATAGATATATGGTTCCTGCACCTACACCACCAAATATAAAGAGTAGAAGTACTATCCACCCTATGTTGCCTCGTTTTTGTCTTCGCTGTCCTCTTCTTCTCAACTCTCTACTCCATTTCGTATTTTATATGGTTAATTTTTTTAGAATTTTATCTAAAATCTCTTCAAGATTGGTGATATCCATAGTAAAACCACAAGCTTGTGTATGTCCACCACCTCCAAACTCCTCTGCTATCTGTGAGAGATCTCTTCTCTTGCTCCTGAGTGAGACTTTGGTTTTTCCATTTTGTGCTATGAGCGTGATAGCTACATCCACTGTCGAAATAGTGCGACCTATGTCTGCTATACCCACCATATCTCTCATCTTTGCCCCTGTATCCTCTATCATATCCCTATCTATCTTGATCGATGATATTTGAGCATTGTGGTGTAGCTCTAGCGTATTTAGAGCCTTTGCCGCTATTCGCACAGATGCTAATGAGCGACGATATGTGAGATTGTATGAAATCTCTCTGTGGTCTGCACCACTACTCATCAGCTCCATAGCAAAGCCAAATGTATCTTGGGTGACACCACTTGTAGTGAAGTGTTGCGTATCTGACAGCAGTGCTGTGTAGAAGCAGGTCGCACTATCTCTACATATATCGAACTCTTGTGAAAACTCCATATATGCTTTATGGGAAGCCGAACACAACATATCATCTACAAGATTGAGAGTTCCGTATAGACTGTTGGTCTTATGGTGATCTATGTTGATGATATCTCTACCTTCGAGATCAAAGCCCAATCTGTCTATACTCCCACAGTCACATGCTATGATGAGACTCTCGCTATAGCCCATCTCTCTCTTTATCTTTGTATAATTGGGTAGAAAATCCAAATATTTGGGCAGATCTTTGGAGTAGTTGACCACCTCCACGAGCTTGCCATACCGCTTTAGTATCGCATATATACCTAGTGATGTACCGATGGCATCCGCATCTGGATTTATATGCGACAGTATGGTGATAGTACGATAACTATCTATTAGCTCTTTGATGTTCATCTCTACTCTACTTTCATTGAGAGGTCTATCCAGTTGGCTTGATGTATGATGCTACCTGATGATATAGCATCTACGCCTGTCTTCGCTATAGCTCTGATGGTATCTAGTGTTATGTTGCCACTAGCCTCTAGTAGTATGTGCGGATAGTGTTTATCCCTATATGAGATCGCTTTGCGTATCATATCTAGTGACATATTGTCGCACATCACTATATCTGCTCCTGCTCTCATAGCTCTCTCTATCATATCCATATCTTCACACTCTATCTCTATCTTGGAAGTAAATGGTATCTTGCGTCTAATCTCCAGCATGAAGCCATCCAAATCATCTATGGTTTTGAGATGAGTGTCTTTGAGCATCAGACTATCGTCCAATCCCATGCGATGGTTGATGCCACCACCACATCTCACAGCATACTTCTCAAACTCTCTCAGTAGAGGTCGAGTCTTTCTAGTATCTAGTAGCTTTGTACCTGTATCGGATATAGCATCTACATACTTAGCCGTCAAGGTGGCTACAGATGAAGCATGGAGAGCTATATCTAGTATGGATCTCTCTAGTGATAGTATGCTTTTTGAGTCTCCAGAGATGAAGAGTAGCTTTGCACCTATCACAAATCTATCTCCATCTTCCACTATCCATTCACAAGAGAGATGATAAATCTCTGCCAATCTATCTATATATTCTCGTCCAGCAAAGACACCACTACTCTTCGCCACTATATATGCACGGATAGGCTTTGAGTGGCTGATACGAGCAAAGAGATCACCTCTACCCAAATCCTCCGCAACCATATCTCTAATAAAACGCTCTTTTTGCACAACTATCCTTCGCCATAAATTATATCGTCATTATATCAGTGTAGCCATTAGAGATAGGAGTTTGCATCTCAACTATTATGAATAAAATTATGGTAAAATTCAAAAAATTTTAATCCGACCTTTTCGCAAGAGGTCTATCCCACAAACTGAGAGTAGAATAATGACAGAATTTGATTACTATGAGATATTGGAAGTTAGTAGAGATTGTAGTGGTGCAGAGCTCAAAAAATCGTACCGTAAACTAGCCATGAAGTATCACCCAGACCGAAATCCTGATGATAAAGCAGCAGAAGATAAGTTCAAACAGATCAATGAAGCCTATCAAGCATTGAGTGATGAAGAGAAACGAGCTATATATGATAGATATGGCAAAGAGGGTCTCAATCGTCAGGGTGGCGGTGGCTTCGGCGGTGGCATGGATGACATGATGGATATCTTCAACTCTATGTTTGGAGGTAGTGGCGGTGGATTTGGCGGTGGATTCGGACGATCCAAGCGAGATCCAAGTCAGAAATATACATTAGATTTCGAGATGGAGCTTAAGCTTGCATTCAACGAAGCTGTATTTGGCTGTGAAAAAAAGATAGATATATCATACAAGACATCATGCGATACTTGTAAGGGTACAGGAGCCAAAGATGGCAAGCTAGATACATGTGACTACTGTAACGGTCAAGGTCAAGTGGTCATGCGACAAGGACCTATGACATTTGCACAGACATGCCCCAAGTGTAAAGGCGAAGGCAAAAAGGTCATCACCAACTGCCCGAAATGTAACGGCAAAGGATATAAGAGCATAGATGAGACTATTACAATAAATATACCTGCTGGTGTAGATAGTGGCAATAGACTAAGAGTGCAAGGCTACGGTAATGAAGACAAACATGGTCGCCGTGGTGATCTATATCTCACATTCCTCGTAGAGGATGATGAGAACTTTGTCAGAAATGGTAGTGATATATATATGGAGATACCAGTATTTTTCACACAAGCGATATTGGGTGATACTATCAAGATCCCATCACTAGATGGTGAACTAGAGCTAGAGCTGAAGCCAGGTACTAAAGACAAAGAGCATTTCATATTCAATGGAGAGGGTGTAGCAGATGTACACAGTGGCAGAAAAGGTCGCCTCATAGCACAAGTACAACTCAAACTACCAAAGAAGCTTACAGATACGCAGAGAGAGTTGCTGATACAACTCCAAGAGAGCTTCGGTCTAGAGAGTACTCCTC